>VSOH01000062.1 GCA_009774735.1 Clostridiales bacterium | reverse complement strand
CTCCATACTCATAACGTATTTTTCCGGAGCCTCCAACAGCACCAACATGTCCCTTGGCTGTCATATCTACAGTCACACCGGCAATAGTAGTACCAGTTGATACAGAACCTTCAGCAATTGACGCCATAGCATCAACTCCCACATACGCACCATTTTTATCAAGACTAACATTTCCTTCTATGCCTGCTGAAAGTATAGTTCCATCTCCATTAATATGAACATTGTTATATTCAGTACCATATTTCCCTTCTGCTTTTGCACTTATTACTCCTGTTTCTGCTTCAAATTTAAGCAAAGCTGGATCTTCAATTGTTTTTCCTGGTTTTGTAGATAAAGATGAAACTGTCGATGCTTCAGCTTTAGCATATCCACCGTACACATCAACTTTACCACTCCATAAGCCAGAAGAACCGCCATCATGAAATTTACTAAGAGAAGCAACGCCGTTTTCATCTACACCTGGACCACTTAATCGCTTTTCACCATCTTGTGCTGTACCAGTAAAATAATCCACTTGAGCCTGATAGATTTCCATCTGCATATTATCTTGAGCTATTTGTTGTGCAACAATTCTGTCAGCCTTTTCACAAAGACGCTTTCTCGCCCATTCAACAGCATTTTGTGCTTTCGTTTCCAACGCAGTCCAGTTTTTTAATACTCGTTGTGATTGAGCTTGATAATATCCATCACGAATATTTGTGTAATACGGACCACCATTATATATTTCACTCGTATTAGGATTTATATGCAGTGAATTAGGGGCACTATAATACGATACATTCCTTTGAACTGTCCTGCTTATACTGTTATCTAATTTAGCACCAACTCTTTGACCATCTGCCTTACCCTTATTCCAACCACTCTTGAAACCGGATGTACCTTTGCCAGTAACAAGTCCGCCTGCACCGTCCCATAGTGCACGTGCACCACCTGCCACAGTTCCGAAGATACCTTTAAAGAACTCTCCTGACGGGTCAATAAGGTTAAGTGGATTGTTACAAACATAGGTGTATGGGTTGAATGTGATAGGAAGTTGTATAAGACCATAAACAGAGTCTTTCGTTGTAAATCTGCCCTGTGAAGAATCGTAGTATCTTGCACGGAGATACTGCAAGCCTGTTGAGCTGTCTGTATACTCAGCATTGTACTGATACGGATTATTCAGGGTGTTGTTTGACTTGGTTGTGTTGCCGTAGGCATCATAGCGGTAGGTTATCATACTGCCGCCGGTGTTGCCTGTTAAGCCTGCAACAGAGCCGCGTCCGTCATAGAGATAGTAGCCCTTTGTGCCGTTTATGGTTGCACTGTTTCTGCCGTCTCCGTACTCATAAACATTGGTTGTATTACCGTTTGCACCGAACTCCATAAGAGTCTGTGTGTATTCGGTGTTGATGTCATTGATGTAGCCTGTCAGTTCATAATTAATGGCTGTGTTCTGCGTTACTCCGTTCGGAATAAGCATCTCATTCAGAATGACATCTGTATCGTAAGCACTGTTTACGGCATTTGACGGATAATATACATTTTCCGCTGTGCCTGCCTTGTTGGATACATAATCGTCATTCTTGCGGTAATCAAGGCGGAAGATTCTGTCACCGTTGCCGTCATAAAGGGCAGCCATAAGGAGCGAGCCGTTTTCCTTTACTGCCTTTAATCTGTTCTCGTTATCGTAGGTGTAATCTCTTACCTTTTCCGTATCGTTACAGGTGGTATTTTTGAGATTGCCGTTTTCATCGTAGGTTAATACGATATGGGTCTGCTTGTCATCATCGCAGTCACTTTCAATATCCGTAATCTGACTGTTGTCATTGTAGGTATACTGAATGTTGCAGAGGATTTTGCCGCTGCTGGTCTTGACTGCGCTTAAACGGTTGCCTGCACCGTCATAGGTGTAGACCATTTCCGTTTCTTCAACAAACTGATTGTTTTCGGTTACGGTCTGCGATACCTTTACAAGCTGTGCTCTTTTGCTAAGCAGGGTGAGCAATCACCTTGCTTAGCGTTTCCGATTCAAAAAACATTCTCTATGTTATTCTAAACATCTATTATTTCACCATTTATAATTAAAGAATAATTATTTTTTTCGTAATCACCGATATAATTATAAATAAAGAATGTCTTTTCATTATTCACATTAGACTCAATTGCGAATTTCTTAATGTGGTCATTTTTATCATTTGATATATAATCAATATTTTCATCTAATAAAGTTAAACCATTTATATAGTAATCATTTGTTCCAACAACTCTATCCACATTAAAAACGATATTAGAATCAAGAGTGTTTTTCACACGTTTGGATGAAATAACATTAGGTATTTTATAATTTGTATCTGATTTATATAAATAATAAGCACTGATTGTGTTTTTATTCTTTTTATAAATAACCATACAAGAGGCGTCACCTTCTACGATATCAATAATTTCTTCCGAATGATTAAAATGAAATGCACTTTCGGCAGTATCAAATCTGCAAAGCAAATTTTCAATTGATACAGTAAAAAAGGTCATAACAGATGTTATTAACACCATAATAAACATAGAGGAAACGATTCTTTTAAATTTAGTTTTTGCTTTTACAAATTTTTTTATTATTATCAAAGAAATAATAAAAGACAATAATAATACAGCAATACCTATATAATAACCAACTGTCATTTAATAATCTCCTTTTTATCCGAACGCTGGAGCCGGACTTGTATTATAAGGCGACTCATTTGTTTGACCGGAGGGCGCCAAAGCATATGCTAAAATAAGCCATACAGATATACTTACATTTGTATATTCTGAAAAACTTGAATTATCTTCATTAGTAATGGTTGTCGATCCCTCAAATCCTATTTTTAATTGTGTAACATCTGCTTTCGCTCCAAATGAAGTTGTTTGATTTCCATTTTTATAAGAGCCAGTAATTCCTATATTGTTAAGTCCCAAACTTACATCAAGCGAACAATCATTAATATTAATTTTCAATCCCGCAGATGACAAAAGAGGATCATCGGTTCGCCCTATAGCATATACCGAAATAGGTTTTGAACTATCTCCGCTTTGTGACACTTGCGTAGTGCTATTAGTCCCTTGTTTTATTGTTAACAGATAATTGAAAGGAAATGGCATTAGTTCTGTTTCAAAATTCACATTGTTTTCTACTGTATGTCCAGCACCAAAAGTATTTCTAAAGAAATCAGCTGTTTTTGATGTTCCTGTTTTTATGGAGTTTTTAAAAGGAGTCCATGAAACACCATCGTCCTTAGCTCTATCCGTAACCGAACAAGCTTTTTTCATTGCCATATGCATAGCCAGCGTAGCTTTTGACTGCATATAGGTAATATATGCCATTGTTTTTTCTGCACTGGTTGCATTAGGTGAATTAGCAACTGCTATATATTTTGCTTTATTTACTGTAACCTTTGCTTGTGTTTTAACAGTTGATTTAACATTACTTAATGATGTTTTGAAATTATTTTTAGGAAAGCCTAAAGATTTGCCAATTTTTACGTGTCCGCTCGGATCAATATAATTGAGAGGATTGTTCTCAACATAGGTATACAGATTACGGCTCAGTGGATTCGGAATTGTTCCGAGGTAAGTATCTTTAGCAGTAAACCTACCCTGAGAAGAATCGTAATATCTTGCACGGAGATACTGTAAGCCTGTTGATGAGTCTGTATACTCAGCATTGTACTGATACGGATTGTTGAGGGTATTGTTTGACTTGGTTGTGTTGCCGTAAGCATCGTAGCGGTAGGTTATCATACTGCCGCCGGTGTTGCCTGTTAAGCCTGCAACTGAGCCGCGTCCGTCATAGAGATAGTAACCCTTTGTGCCGTTGATTGTGGCACTGTTTCTCTGTGCACCATACTCATAGATATTTGTAGTATTACCGTTTGCACCGAATTCAGTTAATACCTGTGTATATTCTGAATTTATGTCATTGATGTAGCCTGTAAGCTCATAGTTGATTGCCGTGTTCTGCGTTACGCCGTTCGGAATCAGCATCTCATTCAGAATGACATCTGTATCGTAAGCACTGTTTACAGAGCCTGACGGATAATATACATTCTCCGCTGTTCCTGCCTTGTTGGATACATACTCGTCATTCTTGCGGTAATCAAGGCGAAAGATTCTGTCACCGTTGCCGTCATAAAGGGCAGCCATTAACAGCGAGCCGTTCTCTTTTACTGCCTTTAATCTGTTTTCATTATCGTAGGTGTAATCTCTTACCTTTTCCGTATCGTTACAGGTGGTGTTCTTGAGATTTCCGTTTTCATCGTAGGTTAATACGATATGGGTCTGCTTGTCATCATCGCAGTCACTTTCAATATCCGTTATCTGACTGTTGTCATTGTAGGTATACTGAATGTTGCAGAGGATTTTGCCGCTGCTGGTCTTGACTGCGCTTAAGCGGTTGCCTGCACCGTCATAGGTGTAGACCATTTCCGTTTCTTCAACAAACTGATTGTTTTCGGTTACGGTCTGCGATACCTTTACAAGCTGACCTCTTTCGTCATATTCATACTGACTTGCTTCAATGCGTCTGCCGTTCTTGGCAGCCTCGCCTGTAATAAAGCCTGATTTATCATAGGTATAGGCAAATGTGGAAAGCTCTTCTTCAATATTGTAATACGGATTTTTACCCATATTCACAACCTTGATAACATTGCCCATATCGTCATATTCAATGGTTGAATATGTATTATTCGGTCTTGTTACCTTGGTTATATTGCCGTTGGCATCACGGTCATATTTTGTTACCTTGCCCTGTCTGTCCTTAATCTGTGTAATCTGATCAAGTTCGTTGTATGTGTACTGAACTGTTGTGTTGTCAGGGTAAGTGAGCTTTGAAATGTTGCCGTATTCATCATAGGAATACTTTATCTGTTTGCCGTTAGAAAGATTAACGGCTGTGATTCTGCCGACCTTGTCATACTCGTAGCCTGCCCCACCTGCAACATCATCCATAGAGATGCGGTTGCCGTCTGCATCGTAGCCGTAAAGCGCCTGCGGGTCTTCCTCATTATCATAACGCTTTCCTATCAATTCGTCAAGCACATCATAATCATAATTTACCGTAGAGCCGTCAGGATTGGTTACGGTATCAAGCATGGCATTGACATTGTAGGCAAATTCCTTAACCTTGCCGAGCGGGTCGGTGATGGATGTCATTTCACCTAACTGATTGTAAGTGTAGGTTGTTGATTTGTTGTTGCCGTCAATATACTTGGTAAGATTGCCTAAGGAATCATATTCATAAGCGGCTGTTTGTGTTTCGCCCTCGGTTACCTTTGTGATTCTGTCAAGCAGGTCATAGGTATATGAAATCTTACGGCTTTCCGGGTCTGTTATGGATGTGATGTTGCCGTTGGCATCATAGGTGTATGAAGTTACGGCATTGTTCCTGTCCTTAACAGATGTAAGCTGACCGTTCAAATCATAGGTATATGAAGTTGCTTTGCCTGCAAGGTCAGTTTCACTTGTCAGACGATTCATCGAATCATAAGTGAAATTCTGTACCTGATCCATAGGATTGGTTGCAGATGTGAGGTTGCCCACATTGTCATAAGTGTAGGTATATGCTCTGCCGCCGTTCTTTGTTATCTCTGTAACATTGCCGACAGGGTCATAAGTGTACTCTTCCACTCTGCCCACAGGGTCAAGCGTTTTGCTGATTCTGTCCAGTGCATCGTAGGTATAGGTTGTCTTATTGCCCTTTGGTGATGTGATTGCGGAGAGATTACCGCGGTTATCATATGTGAGTGTAGTTGCAGCGCCCTTTGCGTTTGTAGAAGATGTAAGGCGGTGCATAATGTCATATGTATAGCTTGTGGTGCGGTTGGACTGATCTGTTTCGCTTGCAAGATTGCCTGCCTCGTCATAGGTGTAGGACTTTGAAAGACCTTCGGGCGCAGTCTGTGCAATGATTCTGCCGATTGCATCATAGGAATAGGTGTATTCCGCATTATTCGGCAGTGTTTTCTTCGTTAATCTGCCTGCAAGGTCATAGGTGCTTGCGGTTACATTTTCAAGCGGATCAGTGATTGCTGTCTGATAATTATCCTTGTTGTAGGCATAGGAATATACGCCGCCGTTCGGATTGGTCAGGCTTGTAAGTGTAGCTTAATGCTTCGCCTGCACCATTGGTTACCTTTGATGCCTGATTAAAACGATAATCATATTCAACATTGGATGTGTTGCCGTTTGCATCTGTTGAAGAAATCTGATTGCCTGCATTATCATAGGCATAAGTTGTTTTATTGCCGTCTGCATCTGTTGAAGATACAAGATTGTTCATACTGTCATAGGTATAAACGGTTTCGTTACCTTCAGCATCGGTTTCACTTATCTTGTTGCCGTTTCCGTCATACTCGTATGAAATGGTTTTGCCGTATGGGTCTGTTGCAGTTAAGATATTGCCGAGCCCGTCATAAGTGAATGTGAAAGCATTGTTTTTTGGGTCTGTAATTGAAGTGACACATCCGGCTTTGTCATACACATATTTTGTAATTGCACCATCTGCTGTCTGCTGGGTCAGCTTTCTGCCTGCATTATCATAGGTGAAGCGTGTGATTTCACCATTTGCATCTGTAATGCTGACAATCTGACCGAGTGAGTTATATGCATATTTTGAGGTTTTTCCGTCAGCATTTTTAAGTGAAGAAAGAAAAGCGCCGCTATAGGTATATTCACTTGCATTGCCCATAGCATCTGTACTCTTTGTCATACGATGCTTGTTATCGTACGCAAAGGTCAGCTCTGTGCCGTCATTGTTAATCTGCTTAACAACATCCTTGTTACTGTATTCATAGGATGTAGTCTTGCCGTCATAATCGGTTATCTTAGTAACCTGATTATCACTGTTGTATGCATACTTTTTAACAGCACCGTCAAAGCGTTTTTGGCAGCTTCAACAGCATTATCAAGAATATTATTCAAAATTATTGAAAGTTCCGAATTATCTATATAGTCAAGGGTTGTTGTTTTAGCTTCATAATCAAATTTAATATTATTATTTTTACATACTACAATATATTTATTTAATATCAAATTCAGCATTTTATTTTTTGTGATTTTTATTGTGTTCTTTTCTTCAAGAGATGAATATATTTTTGCAATATAGCTTTTTACATCCTTTATATCATCAAAACTGCTCAATGCTGAGTAATGATGTTTTGTATCATGAAAAAGCATTTGCAATTCATTATTTTGATGCTCTAAAACATTCAAATAGGTAGTATTGAGATTATATAATCTTTTTTCTGATTCTAATTCCATTATTTTAGCTTCGTCTTCCAACATCAGCTGATAATATATAAAAATAAATGCACAGGAAATTATAGATAATGTGGATACAACAGATATAGCGACCTGATATTTTGCTGTTATCTCTGTTTCAAGTGCCACGAATAAAAATATTGCTAATGAGGCCATAGTTAGTATTGGAAAAACAAATAATGGAACTATCTTCTTTACTTCAAAATTCATAGGACTTTTTCTTTTGATAAAAAAAGAAAAGGCTTGTGATACTGCAAAATATAACAATTTACTTATAGAGGACAAAATAATATATACAAGCAAATCATTTCTGAATTCATTAACAGAAATCTTGAATATCCATGAAGTCAAAAAAATAGTAAATATTTCAGATGCAAACATAATTGCATCAAGAAGAATACAATATAAAATTGCACTTTTAACTGTAATTTTATAACAAATTCGAGCAAAAGCATAATTAATAATAAAGAACAACAGCAAATTCAATGCGATATTGTATAAATAACTGAATACAAAAGAACAGGCAATAAACAAAAATGATCCTATCAGCATTATTAATTTATTGGAGTTTAGTTTGTTTTCATAGCTTTTATTAAAAAATGCAAATGCTATAAGCATTTCAAAAAAGTAAATAACAATATCGTAAAGCGTTCTCTCCACTACTTACCCTCCATAAAACAAATGAATTTTTTATAAAAATCCGGTTGTTTATTTCTTGCAATGGGTATCTCATAAATATCTTTCTATTATACACAGCTCGGAGCCCACGAGACCGTAATAGAGGTCGTAT
>VSOH01000061.1 GCA_009774735.1 Clostridiales bacterium | reverse complement strand
ACTCCAGCGTATACCTATGACTGTTTTTGCAAAATGTAATCTTAATAAAAATATTTATTTGTTTTTCCCGCTTTGTTTTATTGCTACAATGCTTTTTGCAGCCGTATATAAAGTGTGTCTTGATAAGTTATGGAAACAAATCCGAACTGCCAAAAAACAAGGTTAATTATTTTGTGTGATATGTGAGGTGTTATTATGAATATTGTAGCAATTTTGGCGAATGGTGTTGGTTCACGTTTTGGAAGTAATGTTCCGAAGCAGTTTCACAAAATCAACGGTAAAATGGTAATTGAATATGTAATTGAGTCAATACTTGAAGGAAAAAAAGTTGACAAAATTGTTGTTGCAACAAATGTTGAGGCAAACAGTGTTTATCTTGCAGATATTTGTGAACACAACAATATTGATTTAGTTGAGGGAGGGAGTACCCGTAACCGTACTCTGCGCAATGTTCTGAACTACATTGACAGCAAGTATGACTGCAAAAAGCTGATTGTGTGTGATGCAGTGCGTCCGATGATAACAGGTGAGCTTATGGACACTTATTTTGAAAAGCTTGACTGTTCTGCTGCTGTTGTAACTGCACAGAAAATCACCGATTCTTTGGGCTGCTATGATTTCCAGAAGGTTAACAGAGAGCATTATTATCTTATGCAGTCGCCTGAGGGCTTTGATTTTAAACTTCTTAATGACAGCTTTGACTCTGAATCAGAGCTGACAGAGGTAACGCAGCAGCTTCCGCAGGACAGTAAAATTGAACTTTATTTTGATTTTAATAATAATTTCAAGCTTACTTATCCTGCTGATTTGAAATACCTTGAGGCACTTATTAAGGATAGAGAAAATCATATTAAGGTCGATAATATTTTAAATAATGTTGTAAGATTAAAGAATTATCTTGTTAAGTATTATCCAAAGGAAGCAAGAGAATGGGTAAATACTTTAAAAAACGAAATACCTAATCTTTTAAAGAAATGGCAGATAGATGAATATAAGGTTATCAAAACCTCCCACTTTGGTATTATCTTTATTGCTCACAGCATAAAATACGGAAAGTGTGTGCTTAAAATAATTCCTCCTTTTATCGGAAGATACGAGCAGGAATGCTCTTGCTACCGTTCATTAAATGCAAGCTTTATGTGTGAGCTTCTTGATTTTGATGATAGCTGTTCAGCACTTCTGATGGAATACTGCTATGATGCAGAAAATCCTGATGATGAAACAATTGTGGCTTTTTTTGATAAGGTCCTTCATGGTGCTGTTAATAAGTATTCTGATATTGCTTCTTCAGGCTTTCATAATTATTCAGATATCCTTCATCAAAAGCTTAATGAAAATACCTTTGACTATGAAAATGAAAAGATTATGCATTATGTAAAAGAGGCAGTTAAGCTTTATGAGGATACTTTTAAGGAACAGGATAGCGTGTTAATTCATGGTGATTTACACAGCTATAATATAATGTCAAAAAACAATCAGCTTGTTGCAATTGATCCGATTGGTTATATTGCACCGGTTGAAATAGATATTGCACGTTTTATAGGTACTGAATTAACCGACGGAAGCGGCAATATTACCGAGAATTATAAACTGCTGCTTGAGCAGTTTTCAGCAATCGCTGACCAAGAAAGATTGAAAAAGGCTTGTTTTATAGATATAGTTTTCAGACTACACAACAGCCTTTTTGAAAATGAAAACTATGACTTAACCGACAAATGGTTGAATGTATTAAATCATATGGCATAAGAATACCCCCGCTGTATACTCTAAAAAAGTTTACAGTGGGGGTTTAATTCGTTTTTTATTTTGTTTTTCTCCAAGTGTTAGGGCTGAACAGCAATATGATAGGGAAGAGCTCAAGCCTGCCTGCAAGCATATCAAAAATCAGAACTAACTTTGATAATGCGTTGAAGTCGGCATAATTACCTGTTGGACCTACCAAATCAAGACCCGGTCCGATATTGTTGAAGCATGCAATAACTGCGGTAAAGCTTGTTGTGGGGGTGAAATTGTCAAGCGATATCAAAAATACTGATATTACCATAGTTATAATGTAAATATTCAGGTAAGAGGTTATGCCCTTCATAATTCTGTCATCAACAGTTTTTCCGTTGATTCTGACTTTAACAACGGAATGAGGACGGAGCATCTGTCTTATATCACAAAGCATCTGTTTAACGAAAAGCTCAGCTCTTACTATCTTAAGTCCGCCGCCTGTGGAGCCTGCGGAACAACCAATGCACATAAGTATTACCAGCAGGATTTTTGAGAATGTGGGCCACTGGTTGAAGTCTGCTGTGCAGAAGCCTGTTGTGCTCATTACGGAATTAACAGCGAAAAAGGAGTCTCTTATTGCCACGGAAATATTGCTGTACATATTTGAGATGTTCAGCGTAATCAGAATGACGCTTGCCACATTCAGTATCAGATATCCTCTTAGCTCCTCATCCTTGAATACATCCTTAAACCTTCTTGTTAAGAAGAAAAAATAAAGATTGAAATTGATTCCGAAAAGGAACATAAATATGATAAGCACCCATTCTGTGAATGGACTGTTGTAGCCTAAAATGGAATTGTTTAAAACAGAAAATCCGCCTGTGCCTGCTGTTGAAAAGGCATTAACAACACAGTCAAAGAATCTTATATTATCACCTGAAATCATACTTCCAAAATAAAGCACTGCGATTTCAAGAATAGTCATTACAAAATAAATGATATATAAAATTCTTGCACTGTCGGAAATTTTTGATGTTACCTTATTCGCTGTCGGACCGGGTACCTCTGCACGCATAATATACATCTGATTTCCCTTTGCTTTCGGCAGTATAGCAATCATAAATGAAAGGATGCCCATTCCGCCGATCCAGTGGGTGAAGCTGCGCCAGAAAAGAATTGACTTGGGCAGTGAATGTATTTCTGTAAGGATTGATGCACCGGTTGTTGAAAAGCCTGATGCTGTTTCAAACACAGCGTCAATATAATTTGGTATTGCCGAACTTATAACAAAGGGCAGAGCACCTAACAGTGACATTATAATCCACGCAAGTCCGCAGATTGCAAAGCCCTCTTTTGCAAAAATATTAAAATTTTTCGGTTTTTTAAATGTTAAAAGTGAGCCTATCGCAACAATAATTGCAATAGGTATCAAAAAGCTTTGAACGCTTGCCTCGGCAAAGCCGTTCAGGGAATAATAAACCATTACCACTAACGGCAACAGCATTAATGCACCCAGGATTAACAATATTTTACCCAGGTAATATGAAACTGCTCTGAAATTCATTTTTTCTCCTATTGTAAAATATCATTTAGCTTGTTAATAATCTGATCCTTGGAAACAATAATGACCAAATCACCTTCACGGATTTCATCATTACCGCCCGGAAATATGATTTTATTGTTCCTGTTGATTGCTGCAATCAGTACATTTTTTCTTATTCTTAAATCAGAAATCGGTTTGTTTATGAGGTGTGCACTTTTGTCAGCAAAGAACTCGCTTGCCTCAATTTTACCGTCAACAAGCTTGTATAGCGTACGCATATTTGCAGAGCTTGCATTCTCACTGGCTCTGACATACTGTGTAATCATGGACACCGTAATATCACTTATATTGATGATTGTGTCAAGACCTACATCATCAAGCAGCCTGCTCAGCTTTGAATTTTTTACCTTAGTTATTGTTTTTGTTATGCCTGCTCTTTGTGCATAGAGTGATACAAGAAAGTTGGTTTCATCGGTTTTTGTCAGAGTAACCACGGCATCCATATTTTCAAGACCCTCTTCATCGAGAAATTCGTGGTCGTTTGCATCACCATTAATAATTGTTGCAGACGGAATGAGATCAAAAAGCTTTTCACATTGCTTTCTGTCCTTCTCAATAATAACTACATTTTTGCCCAGTGCCATAAGCATATCGCTCAGGTAAATACCGGCTCTTGAGCCGCCTATAATCATTATGTTTTTCAGTGTTTTATTTTTAGAATTAATTAAAGCTCTGCCGATGCTTGCAAGCTCCTTGTGTGCACCTGTAATATGGATTTTATCATTTATCTGAAGTACAAAGTTGCCGTTAGGAATAAATACGTCATCGCCTCTCTCAACGGCACATATCAGCATATTGTTCGTAAGCTTTGAGGAAATACTGCCTATGCTTGAGCCTGCAAGGTTTGAACCCTCTTTGATTTTGTATTCAGCCATATCAATAATCCCGTTTGCAAAGGATTCAATGTTTCTTGCATCGGGGAACTGTAATATCCTGCTTATTTCAAGGGCTGCAGCAAAATCCGGATTAATCATAATTGAAATTCCCAGCTCATTTCTCATAAAATCAAACTGAGCATTGTATTCGGGATTTCTTACTCTTGCGATTGTTTTTCTTGCACCGAGTTTTTTTGCCATAAGGCAGATTAGTATATTGTTTTCGTCAGATTCGGTTGTGGCTATAACAAGCTGTGATGTGCTGACACCTGCTTCCTTCAAAACATTGATATGTGTGGCACATCCGCAAATGCCCTGAATGTCGAACTTATCAACAAGATTTTCAACAACGCCCGGTACAATGTCAACTATTGTTACATCGTGCTCCTCGTTGCTTAAGCTTTTTGCAAGCTTTCTGCCAAGATTACCGGCACCGATAATTGTAATATTCATATTTCCTCCGCGATTTTATGGAATATAAAATAATTTATATACTCGTTATACCATAAATTATTTTCATAATCAATACTTATTTATAGTCATTATTCTATTTACTTATTTTTATTTTTATGATAAAGTAATAATATATAAAGGAGTGGACGTTATGAATATATGGCACGATATATCACCAAAGAGGATTAAATGCAACAGATTTTATGCTGTTATTGAAATATCCAAGGGCGGCAAAAACAAGTATGAGCTTGATAAGGATACCGGTATGCTTAAGCTTGACAGGGTTCTTTTTACTTCAACGCATTATCCTGCAAATTACGGCTTTATTCCAAGAACCTATGCGAGCGACAATGATCCGCTTGATGTTCTTGTGCTCTGCAGCGAACAGATTCAGCCGATGACAATCGTTGAGTGTGTTCCGATTGGTGTGCTGATTATGGAAGACAGCGGTGCAAGGGATGAAAAAATTATTGCTGTTCCTGTCAATGACCCAAACTATAACGGTTATAGTGATATTGACCAGCTTCCACAGCACAGATTTGATGAAATCAAGCACTTTTTTGAGGTGTATAAATCACTTGAGCATAATAAAAATACATCTGTAACAGAGGTTAAGCCGCGTGAGGTTGCAGAGCAGATTATTCAAAGCTGTATTGATAATTACATTGAAAATTACCAACTGTAAAACAGGCTTTGCAAATAGCCTTAAATAATAATGAGAAGGGGATTATTATGAAAAAAGATTGGTATAAGGAGCTTGTTGTTTATCAGATATGGCCACGCTCATTCTGTGACGGGAATGGTGACGGAATCGGTGATTTGGAGGGTGTTCTCAGTAAGCTTGATTATATTAAGGACCTTGGCTGCAACTGTATCTGGTTTTCGCCGCTTTATCCTTCTCCGAATGCTGACTTTGGCTATGATATAGCTGATTATAAGGATATACATAAGGATTATGGTAATCTTGAATTATTCAAGCGTGTTCTTGATGAAGCTCATAAAAGAGGAATTAAGGTAATTATGGATTTGGTTGTTAACCATACCTCAGATGAGCACAAGTGGTTTGAAGCGTCAAGGGACGTTAATTCACCTTACCACGATTATTACATCTGGCGAAAAGGAAAGGCAGGCGGTAAAAGACCGCCGAATAACTGGCTGTCCTGTTTTGAGGGCGGTGCCTGGGAGCAGGATGAAAATTCAAAGGAATACTATCTTCACGTGTTTGCAAAAAAGCAGCCCGACTTAAATCATGATAATCCAAAGGTGCGTGAGGAAGTTAAGGATATTATGCGTTTCTGGCTTGATATGGGCGTTGATGGTTTCAGAGAGGATGTTATTACATTTATCTCAAAAAAAGAAGGCTTGCCCAACGGATTTCCGATTCCTGCCGCCTGCGGTATAGAGAATTATATGGACGGCCCGAATATTCATAAATACCTTAAGGAATACAGAGAGGTTACTGATCGGTACGATTGCTTTACAGTCGGCGAAGCACCTATGATGACTCCGAATAATGCACTTAAATATATTGACGAGAGCAATAAGGAGCTTGATATGATGTTCCATTTCCAGCATATCGAGGCTGACTGTTTTATGGTGGATTACATACAGACCAAGTTTGATTTAAGAAAAATGAAAAGAGCTTTTTCTTCCTGGCAGGAAAAGCTGAGAGGCAGAGCGTGGAACACGCTTTACATTGAAAACCATGATCATCCTCGTATTATTTCACGTTACGGAAGTGAAAGGTACAGAGTTGAGTCAGGCAAAATGCTTGCAAATATGTATATGCTGCAGCAGGGTACACCGTTTATATATCAAGGACAGGAGCTGGGCATGCTCAATATTAAGCACGAAAGCCTTGATGACTATGTCGATGTGTTTATGAAAAATAATTATAACGTCGCTGTTAATAAGGTGCATCTTAACAAGGACAAAGCATGGGACTGGGCTGTCAAATCAACACGTGATAATTCACGTACTCCGATTCAGTGGGATGACAGCGAGAATGCAGGCTTCACAAGCGGTACACCATGGTTTCCTGTTAATCCGAATTATAAGCAGATTAACGCTAAAAAGGAAATGGCAGATCCTGATTCAATTCTCAATCACTACAAGGCACTTATTAAGTTCAAGAAGGAAAATGAGGTCGCTGTATTCGGGGATTATAAAGAGCATTATAAAAATTCCGACAAGCTCTATGTTTATGAGCGTAATTATCTTGGAAAACGGCTTCTTGTTATTAATTCCTTCAGTGAAAACAGTGTTCCCTTTGAAGCACCAAAGGGCTTTAATCTTGATGAAGGTAAGCCGATTCTTTGCAACTACGATCATCCCACCGTTCAAGGCAACGGTTTTAAGTTAAGACCTTATGAAACAAGGGTTTATGTTTTTGAATAATATCGAATATAGGACAGAGGAGAAAAAATGGCTATTGTTGATGTATTAAAATATAACGGACAACCAAATGTTTTTGCTTGGAAATATCCGAATGAAGAGCTTGGCACCTGGACTCAGCTTATTGTTAACGAGTCACAGGAGGCTGTACTTTATAAAGGCGGTCAGGTTTATGATGTGTTTGGGGCAGGTACTTACACGCTTGAAACACAGAACATTCCGCTTTTTAATAAAATTGTTAATATTCCTTTTGGCGGCAAATCACCATTTTCTGCCGAGGTGTGGTATATTAATAAGGCCCACAGTTTAAATATAAAATGGGGTACCCCCTCACCGATTCAGATACAGGATGCCAAGTACGGAATTTTCGTGCCAGTCAGAGCTAACGGCTCTTTCGGTATTCAGATTGGTGATGCAAAAAAATTCCTGATTAAGCTTGTTGGTACACTCGGTTATTTTGATGAGGAGTCCATAACAAAGTATTTCAGAGGAATTTATGTTACAACTGTTAAAGATGCTATATCAAGTTACCTGATTAAAGAGCAGATTTGTGTGCTTGAAATCAATGCATATCTTGACGAGCTTTCCGCATTTCTTAAGGAACAGCTTTCACCGATTATGGATGAATACGGCATCAGTCTTCTTAACTTTAATGTTAATGAAATTAGTGTGCCTGAGAATGATCCGGCCATTGTTAAGCTGAGGAACGCTTTATCTAAAAAGGCAGAGATGGATATTATGGGCTATAACTATCAGCAGGAGCGTTCCTTTGATACTCTTGAAAGTGCTGCTGCAAATGAGGGCAGCGGAGCCTCTGCGTTTATGGGTGCCGGCATTGGACTTGGTGCAGGTGTCGGCTTGGGCACAGTCGTCGGCAGCGAAGTTAAGGAAATCAGCAACAATATTAATACTAATGTCAATAAACCAAGTGAAAATGAAGAACAAGCAGCTATTTGCCCTGAATGCTCAGCTGTTGTGAAAAAGGGTCAGAAATTCTGTCACAACTGCGGAAAAGAATTGTCAGCAGGCTTTTGCAG
>VSOH01000060.1 GCA_009774735.1 Clostridiales bacterium | reverse complement strand
ATGTTGTAATATCTATGTCATCACAGGGTCTTTGCATCAAAAAATCACGAACACAGCCGCCCACTGCATATGCCTCATAGCCTGCACTGCCGATTAAATGGATTAATTTTTTTGAACTGTCTGATAAATTCATATATTCACCGACCTTAATTTTCTATGAGTATTCTAACACAAAAAGGATAATAATACAAATATGAGAACATTTTTACAATATTTTTTCGCCGCTCTGATTGGCGGCTTCGGCTATTGCCTTATCGAAATACTATACAGAGGCAGAACGCATTACTCAATGTTTTTTGCCGGTGCTATTGTAATGAGCACCTTCTATTTCATCAGCAGAAATTATCAGCTCAATTTCTGGTTAAAATGCCTTATAGGTATGCTGATAATTACAGGAATTGAACTGCTTTTCGGTGTTGTGTTCAACATTCTGCTTGATGAAAAGGTGTGGGATTATTCGCGTGTTCCGCTGAACTTTTTAGGACAGATTTGCCTGCCGTTTTCTATAGCGTGGTTTGGACTGTCCGGTGTGGTATTCAAGGTACTTGATGTTATAAAAAGATAGCACTCGCAAATTACGAGTGCTGTCTTTTTTATTTAAAATTCACGCTTCTGATATAATTTAACGGAAATCAAATAGGACAATACAAATATCACAACGGATACGAAAATTAAAATCAGCGGCAGAAAACCGTTCGCCACAAGCCCAAGCGTATCGGCAAAAAAAGTATTCGCATTTACAAAAAAAGCACCGCATATACCGAGTAGACCGCCAAGGCACATAAAGAGTATTTTTCCTTTGGCATAACCATATCTGAACATAATCGGCATACTGATGGACGGAAATATCAAGCCCAGTGCAATTGCAAGAGAGAGAATAAACAGAATTGCGGACATATTCGTATTTTTAATCAGTTCAAGTACTGCAATCGCAGTTATCATAACAGTAACCATAATTGCAGAAAAAACATATTTTTCAGCCACTATCTGCTTTTTGGAAACAGGACAGATAAGATAATACTTATCCGAACCGTCACGTTCCTCAATGGCAAGCAGGCTGTGTGAAAGCATACCTATAAAAATAACTGCGTACAGATAAATGGCACTCCTTTCAGGAATAAAAATACCCATTGCAAAAAATGCCAAAATCATAATAAAAAACATTTTACAGGTTTTTATCATCAGATAAAAATCCTTTATTAAAAGAGCCTTCATTTTTTCTCCCCCTTTAACATAAACACAAACAGCTCCTCAACAGTTACAGGTGAGCACTCAAAGCCTGCCGGTATTTCAGTCTTTTTCGCTACCGCTGTTACACCATAAGCATTTTTTCTTGCACCGATAACGGCTGACTGATTAAGCTCACCAAGCTGCTTATCGGTACATCGAATAACTGCATAATCCTCTCTGAGTCTATCCTTTTCCTCACAAAGAATGACCTTTCCTTTATGGATAAAAGCAATATAGTCGCAGATTTTTTCAAGATCGGAAACAATATGAGAGGATATGAGCACGGAATGATTTTCGTCCCGTGTGAACTCCATAAACAAATCCGTTACCTCGTCACGCACAACCGGATCCAGCCCGTTGGTTGCCTCATCAAGAATCAGCAGCTTAGCATCGTGTGAAAGAGCGACTGCAATACCCAGTTTCATTTTCATACCACGTGATAAATCCTTGAACTTTTTATCTGCGGGCAATGAAAGTCTTTCAAGATAAGCGTAAAACTGCTTGCTATTCCAGTTTTTATAAGTATGTGACATAATTTTGTTTATGTCTTTTGCATTAAAATACGAACTGAAACCAACCTCGTCAAGAACTACACCTATATCCTCTTTTGTAAGCTCGAAATTATCGCTGTTGTCCTTACCGAGAACAGTAATTGAACCGCTGTCCTTATGCACCATATTGAGTATAAGCTTTATAGTCGTGCTCTTGCCTGCACCGTTTTCACCGACAAGACCCATAATATATCCACCGGGCAGTGTCAGATTAAGATTATCTATTTTAAAATCCTTATAGGATTTACACAAATTTTTTATTTCAATTGCATTCATCATTTTTCCTCCATAATTCTTATCATCTCTATAATATCATCCGTTGCGAGATTACAGCCTGATGAAAGTTTTAATATTTCTTCAATGTGAAATTCAATCTTTTTAAGATTTTCTTCACGCAGAAGCTCGATATTTTTTTGGGCAACAAAACATCCCTTGCCTGCAACCGTGTAAATAAAGCCATCACGTTCAAGCTCATCATAAGCACGCTTTGTAGTGATAACGCTGATACGCAAATCCTTTGCAAGCGAGCGTATTGACGGCAGCATTTCATTTTCACCGATTTCCGAGCTGATGATCTGATTTTTAATCTGATTGTATATCTGTTCATAAATCGGTATACCACTTTTATTATCTATGGCAACAAACATTGATTCGCCTCTCTTTCTACTGTTTATATACAGTATATACGGTTAAAACAGTTTTGTCAATAGGAAATTTAATTTTTCAGCTATAATTTTAAAAAAAGGAATAAGATGTAATTATCTGTAAATATTAATATCGTAAAATCAGATAAGGAGTTGTTATTATGGTATATGTATGTGAAATATGCGGTTGGGAATATGATGAGGAAAAGGGATACCCGGAAGGCGGAATTGAACCGGGAACAAAATGGGAGGACGTGCCCGATGATTTTGAGTGTCCCCTTTGCTTAGTGGGTAAAGACCAGTTTTCAAAATCCGAATAGTCAAAACAAAAGCACTTGTCTTATGCCAATCAGCATAAAACAAGTGCTTTTCTTATTTCATGGAATTTTTAAAATGCAGTTCCTTCATACCCTCAACCTCATCACAAATCGGCTTGAGATTGCAGGTTGTACAGTCAAAATTCACGCTGTTCATAATATGATTAAGGGTTTCTGCAATATTATAATTATGCTCTGCCGCCTTCTCAAATCTTTCGTAATCTGCGGCCTTGTCGGTAATATAAATCAGCTTTACCGCACATACTGCATCAATTTCCTTATATTTATTTATAAGAATATTACCTACTCCCTCAAGAGAAAGCCCCTTTGAAAGAGCAGCTTTTGATACCCTGACGGTTTCCTTATGAGAACTTGATGCTGTTCTTATCATAAAGCCCTTCGGATAATAATGATATTTTGAATACTCAATCTTCTTTATCAGATTATACGCCTTTTGCTCGTCATCAATATCGTTAATCTGAATCAAGGATATTCTTGCAAATTTTCGGTCAGATGAAATTTCATTCAAATCATCACCGATTATAATAATTTCATCCTCACCGATACACTTTGATGTTACGATATTAAAACCAACACCATCAAGCTCATATTGAGAATCACGCTGCAGAACAACCTCATTTCTGCCTGCGTCCTCCCATACCCTGCCAAGCTGATAAGATTTCTGCTCAAATCCCGAAATACATTCATCAACCTCTTTTAGTAAGTCATCAAAAAAGTTCATTAAAGCTTTCTGTCCTTTTCAAGATTATCATAGTGCGGCTGAAGTGCGTCGTAAATCTTACGGATAAGCTTCATATCAAGATTAAACCAATAAGCAGCAAAGGTGATACCGAAAAGAGCCAGAATCACAGCAAAAAGTGCGCCTATAGCCTTAAAAATTTTCATAGTTATCTCCTTATCTGTTCTTTGCAAGACCCTTTTGTCTTGCATATTCAGCAGCACCCAGTGCTCCCATAAGCTGCGGGTCAATAGAAAGCTCAACCACCTTGATTTTGAGTACCTTCTCAATCGCCTGCTTTAAGCCGTCATTCTTTGCACAGCCGCCTGTAAGAGTGATACTGTCTGATGCACCGGCTTTTTTAGCCATTACAAAACAGCGCTTTGCAACAGCAAGCTGAATACCTGCAGCGATTTCATCCATAGGCTTACCCTCACCTACAAGTGAGATTACCTCGCTCTCAGCAAAAACTGTACACTGCGCAGTAATCGGAATCGTGTTTTTAGCCTTAAGTGAAAGCTTTGAAAATTCAGGAAGTGTCATTTCAAAAGCATTCGCCATTGCCTCAAAAAATCTGCCTGTACCTGCTGCACATTTATCATTCATAGCAAAGTTTTTAACTGTACCGTCAGTATCAATGGCAATACCCTTAACGTCCTGACCGCCGATATCAATAATTGCCTTAACACTCGGATTCGTTACATGAACACCCATTGCGTGACAGCTTATTTCAGAAATATTTTCATCAGCAAAAGGAACCTTGTTTCTTCCATAGCCGGTACCGATAAGATATGTCAGATCCTCAGGTGACTTTAAATCATCAACCTTTGCAACAGCATCTGCCATTGCAATTTCAGCCGACTGAACAGGATTAATTTTACTTCTGTTTGTTACATCTGCGGCAATTTTGCCGTTTTCATCCAGTATTACACATTTTGTGTAGGTTGAACCTACATCGCATCCGCCAAAATATTTCATTTGTGTATTTCCCTACCTTTCATTACCAAGACAATGTATCATCAAAATCAACCAAAGTCGGATCAACAGGCTCCTCCTGAAGAACTGTTGTCATATACTTGTTAATATTCTCACGCATATCACGGCGTGAAATCGTGCGTGGATCCATAAGGTCCTGAGGCACCCAGATAAAGTTAATGCCTCTTTCCCTTGCCTGGTCATCAAATATACCGACAAGACCGTCCATACCCTTGCAGGAAATCTGGTCATACATAATAACCATATCGGCATTATATTCCTCAACTATTCTCCAAAGCTCGTCAACAACATTCTGATAACCGCCCTTAGTATGCTTTCTCATCGTTGTTCTCTGAAGCGTTTTAGCATAGGTTCCGAGAGCCTTTTCCTTATCCTCGGTGTCATATTTGATGTAGGAAATCATTGTTTCCATATCCATTACCACATTAACGCCCCAGCAGTTTTCAAGCCAGTTGGCAAGGCTTGTGTAGTAGTTTGCAGGGCAGGACCACACAATTGCTCTGTGGCGCATTTCCTTTGAGCAGGCAACCTTATTTTCATATGCCTTCATCATTATCTTATTGACCTTCTTATCAATTTTAAGGAAACGCTTATCCATACCGCCTGAAATGTGGAAATAGAAAAGACGGTAAAGCCAGAAGGTAGCACCTGTCATCTGCGGGTAATCCGTTTTATTGACATCCCACTTCTGAACCTCGTAGTCAAGCTGCTTATTGTACTCCCTCATTGCAGAAAAGAAGGCATCCCAGTCAAATGTTTCGCCTGTTTCCCTTTCAATGAATTTAATACATTCCTTAACCTCTTCAACGGCATATTCCTGTGCATCCTCCTCATTATATCTGAGCGGTACATTGATTACGTGTGTCGGAATATTAAAACGTCTGTCAATATATGCAGAGTTCATAACAGAACCGTCACAAGGCATATTACAGGTTATTGAGCATTTGCCGAGCATAGGATAATCGTCATTGATTGCAACACCTGCCTCAGCAGACGGAAGAGGACATACATCCGCAGGAACACCATAGCTCTCCGTAATATCAAGATACGGAGGTGTAATATTCTGGTCTACCATTGATGAAAGGAAAATCGGAATAGTTGAAACGTGATTGTCCTTTAAGTTAGGAAAGCCTGCCATAATCTCTGACGAAAAAATCTCGTCAACATTCACTGTTCTGTCGGACATTTTTGAATTTTTATGAAAATGCTTGTCATTTGCAAGCAGATAATTAATCATATCTGTTGTAGGCTTAACAAGTCCGTTAAAATGAAGGTGCGTCATCCTGAGCTGAGGACCGCGCAAGCCCTCTGTATGACGGTCAATCCAGGCAGGTGCCGACAAATAACTTGCCATCCAGCGATAGTTCCATATACCCTTCACACTTGAAACAGGTGCTTTGGCAACCATAACACCCATATCCTTCCAGGTGATAAGCCATCTGTAATAGTCATAAAGCGTATCTGCTATACCACGCCATTCTCTGTGCTTCAAAAGACCTGTTTTGTCCTCGTGGAGCTTGCCGAGATTTTTAGGCTGATTTCTCCAAAGATTTTTAAGCTTTTTTATCATTTAACTGCTCCCCCCTTCTGTATTCTCTTTATTTCAAGACTTTCAACAAAAGCCTGTACTCTTGTTCTGAGCTGACCTGATGCATTTGCAGTGTACTGTCTGTCAACAGATACTGAAGGAATGCCAAAATCATTTGTAATAATATGAGATGCAAGTGCTCTTTCGTAACCCCAATACTCACAGAATTTAAGCTGTTCGTAAATTACACCCTCAGCGTGATAATCGTTGACCAGCTTTCTTACATATTCCTTTCTGCCCTCAACCTTATCATGACTCATATATCGGGGACATTCACTTGTTTTCATATAATGAAGAATAATTTCTTCAAGCACATCACCGTCATCGGAAAGCTGAATTTCCTCTCTGCCCGGAAGCGAGCCGAAGCAATAACGATCCGCAACAACAAGTGCACCTGATTCCTCCATAAGCTTTGTAAAATCAGGATCATCCATTTCAGAGCCGACAACCACTATCTTTGCACGGTAATTTATCTTTTCGTCAGGCACTCTGGTTTTCAGCTCCTCAGCCGTTTCTCTCAGTTTGTCAATAATGAGATATTTGGGGCACACATACGATACAAGACAGATAACGTGGAATTCATAGCCTGTTATTCTGGGATTTTCTTCTTTGCGGTATTCACCGATTTCAGTAATCAGTCTGCATACCTCGTTATGCTCCTCAACCGCTTTGCGCATAGCTTTCTCCGATACATCAACACCATACACATCACGAAGCTTATCAAGCACCTTAGTCTGGAGCTGACGCTTATAGTGCTTGATCGTGTGAGGCATAATTTTGAACGGAATATCAGCAATTGATACAAAAAACTTATCATTATCAACAAGATTAAGCAGTTCAAAATGCTCATAGCAGCGGTTCATTTCAGAGCAGGATTCTGACCCTATCAAGGCGTTTAAATGATTATAGCCACCCTCTATTCCACGCTCAACAAGTGCCTTTGAATAGCCGCACAGATATGAGCTCATATAGTATGTAGCAATATCCATTGAGCCTGTTCTCGGCGCACGAAGTCTTGTTGAAAAGCAATTATCAAGATTAAGCAAAACCTCAGGAATATGATAGCAGGTATATGCAAGACAGAGTTTTCCGTCATTCTTTGCCTGCTGAACAAGCTCATTGTTTGCCTCCTGAAGCAGATTTTCAAATTCTATAAGATATTTTAAATCCTTCATAATTTCTCCTTTTCGTCATCAGATAAGCTCTATATTTCCCAAAGCTTCTGCCACACCCTTAACAATATTTGACTGTTTGGGCAAAGTAATAATGTTCTTGCCCTCAATATCAAATATGGCAAGATTTGAATCTGATGGTATATATGACAAAACAGGAATACCCTGCGTATCAATATACTTGATTATATTTTCATCAGGCAGCCTGTTTACAATTGCACCGATTTTTTCATACATTACAAGCTCATCCGCAACGCTCTTGATGGTATTGATAACCTGCGTTCCTTTTTTACTTGCATCAGTAATAAGCAAAAGATGTGTTACCTTTTCCATAACACGGCGGTTAATCTGCTCAATACCTGCCTCGCCATCGATTATAACATAATCAAATTCACTCGAAAGCAGACTGATAACCTCTCTAAGATAGGAATTTATTTTGCAGTAGCAGCCTGCACTCTCAGGTCTGCCGACAGCAATAAATGCAAAACCGTCTGTTTCAACAAGCGCATCAAAAAGCTTATATCGTGCATCACCCAACAGTTCAATTGCAGCCTTTGTCTGACCGTCCTCAACTGTTGACACAATCTCTTTTCTGATATCATCAATAGTCATTTTCACGTCAATTCCGAGAGCTGTTGAAAGACCGACGGCAGGGTCGGCATCAATAGCAAGAATTCTTTTGTCAGGATATTTTTCAACAAGCAGCTTGACAATAGTTGCAGAAATTGAGGTTTTTCCGACACCGCCTTTTCCTGCAACTGCAATGATTTTAGCTTTTTGCTCCATATTCATTACCTCTTATATACAAAAAATAATCCGATTGTTAAAAATATAACAATCGAATTATAT
>VSOH01000006.1 GCA_009774735.1 Clostridiales bacterium | reverse complement strand
CTTATATATTGTTTTTCAGAATTTCAAGCATTCTGTCTGCGGCTTTGCCGTCATCGAGATAATTATACTTATTATAAAAATCAATATACTTTCCACCATACTTAATATTATAGGTATCAATATTATTGATTTCCTCAATCAGGTCACTTTCTTTTTTTACAATGGGACCCGGAAGCTCTGTTACATCAATATAAAAATCACGCATTTCATTTTTATATTCATCAAAATCATACATATAAAAAAGCATAGGTCTTTTAAGATTTGCAAAATCAAAGAAAACACTTGAATAATCAGTAATCAGCAAATCACTGATAATATAAAGCTCTGCTATATCATTATAAGTGCTCACATTATAGACAAAACCCTTATACCTTTCTAAATCAATATAATTTGCAATAAAATAGTGGCTTCTGAACAGCAGCACATATTCACTGCCGACAGCCTTTTTCATCATATCAAAATCAAGCTGCGGAGTATATGTGTAACCCTTAGCAGAATCATGCTGATTATCACGCCAGGTCGGTGCATACAGTATGACCTTTTTATCAGCAGGGATTTGAAGTTCTGCCTTTATACGCTGCACATTAGAGTCGGTGTAATTATAAAGATAATCATTTCTCGGGTAACCGATCTCTTTAAGAATATCTGTATTTTTTAAATTGAATGCTGATGCAAATTTTTCACTGCAGAAATGTGATGGCGACACCATATAGGTATATCGCTTTGAATCGACACGGTGCTTATATCGGATGTCTTTAACAGAATTCATTGCATTGCCGTTTTTTGCGTCAATATCATAGCCAAGCTTTTTAAGCGGTGTACCGTGCCAGCACTGAACATAAACCTGACTGCTTTTTTTCATTATTGCTTCATTGATTCTTGAATTGACTATCCAGAATTTTGCTTTTGCAAAATTTTTGAAGTATTCCTTACCACCGCTTTTAATCAGTGTAGTGTTTCTGTTTTTTTTGAGAAATTCAAACTCCTCAGGATTTTTGAATGCCCAGACAAAGTTGTAGTCCTTAAAGGTATCATCCTTAAGCATTTCAAGATAAATTGCTTTCGGACTGCAGGAATACTGCCTGCCCATATATGCCTCAAACAAAACTGTTTTACTGTCAACACGCTCAAAAATATAATGCGGTAAATATTTAACTCTGTTTATAAAAATAATTATCTTTCTCATTAACAGCAATATAAAGTGGTGCTTTTTGGCAAAATTTAAAATTTTTGTTTTCATATTATTTGGAACTCCGAAACTGACTATAACGCAATTATATCATTATCAAATGTAAAAATAAAGAATAAAAAGGCAGAAAACGGTAAAGATTTCAAAAGAAACCTTTACCGTCTGTTTTTTAATAATGATATTATTATTTCTCTGCGTACTTATCCTCGCCGTTCCAGCTATACATAGCACGGATGCCTTCGCCGACTTCTTCAAGCTGATGCTCAGCCTCAAGTGCTCTCTTAGCCTTGAAGTGTGCCCAACCGTTGTTGCTCTCTGTGATAAACTTAGAAGCAAATGTACCATCCTGAATTTCTTCGAGAACCTTCTTCATTTCCTTCTTTGTTTCATCAGTGATAAGTCTTTTACCTGTTTCATAATCGCCGAACTCAGCAGTATTTGAGATTGAATATCTCATCTTTGCAAAACCGCCGTTGTAGATAAGGTCAACGATAAGCTTCATCTCGTGGATACACTCAAAGTAAGCATTTCTTGGGTCATAGCCAGCCTCAACAAGAGTTTCAAAACCAGCCTTCATAAGAGCTGTAACACCGCCGCAAAGAACAGCCTGCTCACCGAAAAGGTCAGTTTCTGTTTCACACTTAAAGGTTGTTTCAAGAATAGCAGCACGAGCACCGCCAACACCGGCACCGTAAGCAAGTGCGGTATCAAGACAGTGACCTGTTGCATCCTGATATACAGCAACAAGACAAGGAACACCTTTGCCCTCTTTATACTCTGAACGAACTGTGTGACCAGGTCCCTTAGGAGCAATCATAAATACATCAACGAATGATGGAGGTACAATCTGCTTGAAGTGAATGTTAAAACCATGTGCAAATGCAAGAGCCTTGCCCTCTGTAAGGTTTGGTTCAATATCACTCTTGTAGATTGCAGCCTGCTTCTCATCAGGTGTAAGAATCATAATAACATCTGCAGCCTTTGTTGCATCAGCAGTTGTCATAACCTTAAGACCAAGCTCCTCAACATGCTTCCATGACTTTGATCCCTCATAAAGACCAACGATTACATCAACACCGCTTTCATGCAGGTTAAGTGCATGAGCGTGACCCTGTGAGCCAAAACCGATAATAGCAACTGTTTTGCCTGAAAGTACATCAAGATTACAGTCTGATTCATAAAAAATCTTTGCTTCTGCCATTTTAATTTCCTCCGTAAATAAAAAATATATTTTTTGCAATCAGGTTGTCTGTCAACCTGATTGTGTTTTTAACAATTTTCATTATATAGCGTTAGTTGTCCAATGTCAATAGTGAATTTAATTATTTTTCTTAAGCATTTCAATTGCATGAATGATATGAAGCCTCATTGCCGTGCGTGCACCATCGGGATTTCTTTTTTTCAGGAATTCCATAATCAATCGGTCATCCTTCATATTATCCTCACTTACATCCTGATCCTTTGTCAGAACCAGAACACCTTTTTTTATAGCATTGAAAATAATCGGAATAAACTGCTTTACAAACGCATTATGTGTAGCATTTGCAATGCTTTCGTGAAATTTCTGTTCTTCAAAGGTGCGGTCCTCACCGCTTAAAATTTTCTTTTCAATTTCCTCGCCGTAATAGCATATTATATCAATTTCTTCATCGGTTGCACGCTGAGCCGCAAGATAGGCACAATCAGGCTCAAACATCAAACGCATCTCAAACAAATCATCAAGACCTGACGATATATCATTAATTTCACTGTAGTCCACAATTGTTTTTGCAGTGACAAACGTGCCCTTTCCACGGCGGATTTCAAGCAATCCGCTGGTTGTGAGAATTTTTATCGCCTCTCTGAGTGTTGAACGGCTTACCCCCAGCTCTGCAGAAAGTTCAACCTCATTCGGCAGTTTATCGCCTACTGCAAATCTGCTTTCATTTTCTATCATTTCAACAATACGCTGTGCAGTATTGTCTGCAAGCTTGCTCATTGTATCACCTCTTTTTATTTATAATAGCACAGGAGCACTCAGAATGTCAATATGTTGTCTGACATCATACAATATATAATTTGTGTTTTGTCTATAATAAAATCCTTATTTTTCACAAATTATTGCTCAACTGCTTGTAAAACGGAATATAATGTTTTATTATATATAATATGGAATAATATTATCTTTTTAAAAAATCTAAACAAAACAAGTCTGGAAGCGGAAAATATGAATAAAATAACAAAAATCAAATATTACATGGAGGCACTTTGTGTATATAACCTCCGGGAGGACAAGTTGTACGCAGAGCTTTTTGAGCTGCTGAACACTGCAGAGGAATATGTAATCGGTGCATACAGCAGCTTTTACAGGCGAGTTCTCGCTGCCGGTTCAGTTAAAGAGCATATATCAAAATGCATATTAACTAATGATAACCTGTTCACAAAAGCAGCCTGCGGAGATTTGGCTGATGAAAAAATCATTGAAGCAGCAAGGTCTGACCTTGCGATGCTGGAGGAAATTGCAGGAATAACTGCTGACGATATAATCAGCAATATTGAAAATGATGAAATCAGGGAAATACTTAATACTCTGCCTAAATTCTATAACGGCAGTGCAGCAAGCCCGCTCGACACAAACTGGAAAGACAAAATTGATGATTTAATCAAATATCACAGAATGAATGGTTACGGCAAATTCGCAAAGCACATTGCGTTCACATGGAGAAATGGTGAACTGTGCCCTGTGACATCAACTGACCCGATAACACTCAGAGATTTAAAGAATTACGAGATACAAAGGCAAAAGGTGATTGACAATACGGAAAGCTTTGTTACAGGTCATCCGGCAAACAATGTTCTTCTTTATGGTGACAGAGGAACAGGCAAAAGCTCCACCGTTCACGCACTGCTTAACGAATATCACACCCAAGGTCTTAGGATGATAGAAATACCCAAAAGCACTGTTCGTGAGCTCACCCTTATCCGTGAGGCTATCGCAGATGCACCATTGAAATTCATTATATATATAGATGATTTAAGCTTTGACTCAAATGACAGCTCTTTCAGTGAGCTTAAAGCTGCACTTGAAGGCTCATTGTCAGGAAAGCAGGCGAACACGCTTATTTATGCCACATCAAACAGACGTCACCTTATTAAAGAAAGCTTCAGCGACAGACAAAATGAAATGAATCTTAATGACATTATGCAGGAACAGCTGAGCCTGTCCGACAGATTTGGTCTGTCAATCACATTTATCAACCCCAACAAGGCTGAATATCTTGACATTGTAAAAAAGATTGCAGCAGACAGAGGGCTTGATGCCGATGAGAAAAAGCTTTGCTTCAAGGCAGAACAATGGGCAACACGCCGAGGCGGTAGATCGCCAAGATGTGCAAAGCAATTTATTGACTTTGCCGAAAGCTGCATAAACAGGGGCAAGGAATGGTAAAAAAACATTAATCTGAAATTTATAAACTGTTAAAAATTTTCAAAAATTGTTAACCAAAACATCAAAAAAATATCAATTTGTGGTGCTATGATGGTGTCACAATGAAAAGGAGAAAATGAAATGAGCACAAAAATACTTGTTGTAGACGATGATAAGAACATATGCGAGCTTTTAAAGCTGTACTTAGAAAATGACGGTTACACCGTTTATGTTGCCAATGACGGTCAGGCTGCTGTTAACACCTTCCATGCAAAATCACCTGAACTGGTGCTGCTTGACATTATGCTGCCGAAAATGGATGGCTGGCAGGTTTGCAGAGAAATCAGAAAGGTTTCATCTGCACCGATTATTATGCTTACTGCTAAGGGAGAAACCTTTGACAAGGTGCTTGGTCTTGAGCTTGGCGCTGATGATTATGTAACAAAGCCATTTGATGCAAAAGAGGTTATGGCAAGAGTCAAAGCTGTTCTCAGAAGAACAAACGGCACTCCTTCTGAAGAAAGTAACACAAAAAAGGTTGTAACCTACGATAACCTTGAAATAAACATTGTTAACTACGAGCTCAAGGTAAAGGGCGAAGCTGTTGATACCCCGCCTAAAGAGCTTGAGCTGATTTATCATTTCGCTTCAAATCCAAACAGGGTTTACACCCGTGACCAGCTTCTTGACGAGGTATGGGGCTTTGATTACTACGGCGATTCACGAACTGTTGATGTGCACGTCAAAAGACTTCGTGAAAAGCTTGAGGGTGTGTCTGACAAATGGTCACTTAAAACCGTATGGGGCGTTGGCTATAAATTTGAAACAAAGGACTAATATAAATGCTGTTTAATGAAAAAACTAACGGCAGACATATAAAGCATAATATTTTTGCAAAATACTTTGTTTTGTTTGCAACAATCTTCCTTGTGGTACTTGGGGTACTCGGCTTTACGCTTACCCTGCTTGTTAATGCCTACACTCAAAGTGAAAACACCAAACTTTTAAGAGAAAATGTCGACTTAATTGTCAGCAGTGTTTCATCAACAATGATTGATCAGGATATGAATGACCGCTATTCTATTGAAAAGGGTATGATTTGCAACACTCTTGATATAGTATGCAGCTCTATTGATGCCGATATATTTGTCTGTGACAATGAGGGCAATATAATAATGTGCAGGGAAAAGGGTAATGAAACACCTTATCTTGGCAGACTGCCTGTCTGCACATATCACAACAGGTTTACTGTTGACAGTGCTATGCTTCAGGGTGCTTTTGAGGGCAGCTTTATCGGCAAGGCCAAGGTTAACGGCACAACGTCCTATATTGTAGGCAAACCGGTATACTATGATGACTTAAACGGTAAACAGCAGATAATCGGTACTGTTTTCGGCACAACTCCTACAACTGCTGATTCACTGACCTTGTCTGTAATGAGAATGTTCATCCTCAGTGCACTTGTATGTCTTGTTGCCGCCTTTATTGCAATATGGAAGCTGACTAAAAATTTTGTTAAGCCTTTGCGGCAGATGAGTACTGCAGCAAAGAAATTTGCAATCGGTGATTTTTCATACCGAGTAAAAATCACCAGTGATGATGAGCTTGCAGATTTGGGCAGAGCCTTTAACGATATGGCAGATTCACTGGATACACTGGAATCATCAAGGCGAAGCTTTGTTTCCAATGTATCGCACGAGCTGAGAACACCAATGACTTCAATCGGCGGTTTTATTGACGGAATACTTGACGGCACTATACCGAAAGATAAACAGGATTATTATCTTAATATTGTCAGCGGCGAAATCCGACGTCTTTCACGGCTTGTTGTTGCTATGCTTAATATGAGTAAAATCGAATCAGGCAGCTTTGAAATGAAGCCGTCCAACTATGACATCAGCGATCAGATTATTCATATTCTATTAACCTTTGAGCAAAAGATTGAGGAAAAGAATATTGAAATACAGGGACTTGAGGATTTGGCACCAACCTATATTGTTGCGGATACCGATATGATTTATCAGGTAATTTACAACATCTTTGACAATGCTGTTAAATTCACAAATGAAAACGGCTTTATCAATGTGTCAATGAAGGATTTGAATGACAGAATTGAGGTGCATATCAAAAACAGCGGCATTGGTATTCAGAGCAATGAGCTGCCGAAGGTTTTTGAAAGATTTTATAAGGTTGATAAGTCAAGAAGTCTTGATGCCAAGGGTGCAGGACTCGGACTTTATATAGTTAAAATGATGGTGGAAATGCACGGAGGTAAAATCTGGGCAAAAAGTGACGATGAATCATCGGCTGAATTTATATTCACCTTACCTAAGACGTACAGCCCCATCTATAAAAAGGAGATTAAGAAATAATGGAAGACTTTGAAAACAAAAATAAGGACTCTGAAAATAAAGCAAGACCGGAGTATTATAACCCGACTGCAGACAGCAGTCAGCCAACAGGCGGTACAAGCAACGATAATTATTATACACCGCCGAAAAGTGACAAACCGCCCTTTGAAAACACAACCTATCATTATTCCTACACAAATCAGAATAAAGATACAGCCAATCAGAGTACGGCTAACCAGAACAATTCAAGCTATTACACTCCGCCAAATAACGGCAGCTATCAAAATCAGAGCTTTAATCAGCAGAACAATAATAACAAGCCTCCGAAAAAGAGCAAGGCCGGTATAATTATACTGATCGTTCTGGCTGTTTGTCTTGTTATTGCAGGCGTGGCACTTGCCGTAAGTGCTTTAACAGGCACAATCGGTGATTCAAAGGATAATCAGAATCATACAAACCAGTCACAGGAGATTGATGATAAAACACTCAGTGAAAGCGGGGACGTTCCTCTTAAGGATAAAGACAATAACTACACGGTTGCAGGTGTTGCAAAAAATTCAATCGACTCCTGTGTGGGCATTACAGTGTATTCAAAAAATGCAGATGCATATAACCATTTCTTCGGCTACGGTCAGAATAACAATTCTAACAGCGAGCCTTCAAAATCAGGTGAGGGCTCAGGCGTTCTGATGAGTGAAAGCAACGGCAAAACCTACATTTTAACCTGTGCCCACGTTATCAGCGACGGTGACAGCTTCAAGGTAACGCTTAATGATGATACCGAGCTTGATGCAACAATGGTCGGCTTTGATGCACAGACAGATATCGGCGTCCTTGCGGTCGACAAAACAGGTCTGCAGATTGCAGATTTTGCTGACAGTGAAAATCTTGTAGTCGGTGAGCAGGTTGTTGCAATCGGCTGTCCGGGTGGTCTGGAATTTAAAAATTCCATTACAAGCGGTTATATTTCCGCCCTCGCAAGACCGGTTTCATCATCAATCGGCTATGATACAGATTGTATTCAGACAGATGCTGCCATCAATCCCGGCAACAGCGGCGGTGCCTTATTCAATATGCAGGGTCAGGTAATAGGTATTAATTCATCAAAAATAGCCTCAACTGAATATGAGGGCATGGGCTTTGCCGTGCCATCAAAAACTGCTGTTGAAACAGCAAACAGCTTAATCAAGGTCGGTTATGTTGAGGGCAGAGCAAAAATCGGTATCACCTATTCACCGATTACAAGCTTTAACAATTCTAACGCAATCATTCAGGCACTAAACGAATTGGGCTTCAAGGATGCACAGGGCACAATGGTCATCAGCGAAATCAGCAGTGATTCCGATTTGGCATCAAAGGGCGTTCAGCAGTATGATATGATTGTTGCAATTAACGGTGAAACACTCACCTCAACTGATATTATGACGTCAGTTCTGGCTGACTCAAAGCCCGGTGACACAGTTAAATTAACAATCGCAAGAGTTGAAAACAATCAGATAAAAACAAAAGAATTAGATTGCAAGCTGATTGAATCGAAGGGTTAAATCAGTAAAAATAATTACCTTAAGAGCCGACTGTATAACACAGTCGGCTCTCCTATTTATACAACCTGAATACAACTCGTCTTGCCGAATAAAACTGCAGTGCAATATCACATATCACTTTTAACACTGAAAGCTTTTGCTTTGCGAAATCGGACCGATTTAATCAATCTTTATCATTACATATTGCAAACAATTCAAAGCCGTCAATATCGGCTTTTGGCAATGGAACATCCTTCTCAAGACTTTTCATAAAATTGTGGTAGCATTTTTTTGTTTCATCACTAAGCGAGTCAATGCAATATAAACCCCAAACATTTTCTATGCTTGATAGCAGCATAAAGCCTGTTATGTTTTCAATTTTGTGCTTGTATTTTGACATATTACCCTCCTTATAATAACGTCATTTAATGTCGTTATTATGATATTATCATATTGATTACGATAAGTCAATAGAAAATACGACATTTTACGACGTTTTAAAATTAAATGAAATGTATTATAATGTAAGTGGTGATTATATGATTAAAGAATACAGAAAAAAAAGAGGGTATACTCAAGACAAGTTTGCTCAAACAATAGGCATAAGTTTAAGGCAATTACAAAGAATAGAAGCCAATGAGGAAAACACAAAAATCAAAACATTGAAAAAAATAATCAAAGTATTAAATATATCAGATGAAGAAATCATTGACTATATGAAAAAATAATCCGAATGCTAAAAGCATTCGGATTATTTTGCTATTTGGATATAACCTTTTTCTGCCAGCTTTTTTTACCGCATTGAGGGCATTTCATATATCTTGTTCTTCCATGGTGTATTGAAAACAAAACACTGTTATAGGACGGTATATACTTATGATTACATTCTCTGCACTCATAATAACCTGCAATCTGTTCAATTTTTATTGCATTGGCTACACCGGTAATAAAAATCAAAGCACCAATTGATATAAGTGCCACCCGGGCAATCGGATACAAGCCTGCAAATAATGCGGTAAATACCAGCACCAAAAATGCTATAGAAGATATAACACCTATCACCATTTCAAGCTTCAGCATTCGTCTGTCGCTTTCTTCCTTTTCCTTTTGAACCGCAAGTAAATTTTCTTCAAATTTCAAATTATAATCATCCATTTTCAATCGCTCCCCACATAATAATTCATTCACAGTAATTCCAAGCTCGTTGCAAAGTTCGAGCATTATGGAAGAATCAGGCATACCTCTGCCTGTTTCCCACTTTGAAACTGCTCTGTCGGTAATATTCAATTTCTCTGCAAGCTGAGCTTGTGTCATCTTTTTTTCCTTACGACATTTTGAAATGAATTTGCCGATTTTAATTTGGTCCATAAGACACCTCCTTCTTTCAATACTATTGTAATAATATTGTTAAGCATAGTACACATACTAACCGTAGAATTCTGAAAAACATTAAATTTCTACGGCAAAGTCTAATTATAAAATAAAAAAGCTGATTCACATCAGCTTTTATTTTTTGAGTTTTTGATTTTCTTTATTCTGTCTACAATCAGCCTGGATACAACACCCATAAGAAGACCTGTCATCAGCCCTGCAACAAGAAGCACAGGCAGATAGTAGGCTATCCTTACCGTTTCCATAACAATTGCCGCAACAATTATCTGACCGATATTATGACTTATTCCGCCCAGCATACTGACGCCGATTATTGAAAGCTTTGTCTTTTTCGCAAGGCACATTACCGCAAAGCTGAGTACTCCGCCGCAAAGGCTGTATGCAAGACTGTAAAGATTGCCGAAGGTCATACCTGCCAGCAGAACTCTCAGAACGGCTATTGCAAAAGCCTCACGCGGCTTCATTGTATAAAGTGCCACAACCACAACAAGATTTGCAAGACCCAGCTTAACCCCGGGAATTCCGATATTAAAAGGTATTAAGCTTTCCAGATAACTGAAGGTAAAGGCAAGTGCCACCATCATACCGAAAAAAGCAACATTTTTAACTTTATTTTTTTTCATATTTAAGCAACCGCATCGATCTCATTATCATTTGATTTATCACTAATAACCGTAACAACTACCTTATGCGGCAGACAGATAATGGATTCCCCTGTTTTATGAATCGGCTTGTGATTTGCACAAATACCGTCAGGGCAATCAGCCTGTGTCATAACAGCACTGCCCTCCGAAATCACTAAGGTATTTGTTCCGTTATCAGTTTGGATTTCACGCACTGTGTCATTGCTGAGGGGAATCGTATCTGTCACAACACCATCAACCTCAATCTGCACAAAATCACCGCTGCCGCCGTTAAAAACATAAAGACATAAAACCAGTACTGCAGCCACAACGGCAACCACTCCGATAAGGATAAAATCCGCCTTTTTCATTACTCCGCAGCCTCAATCAGATTTGCTCCGCCGAGGAAATCGACCGCATTGTTAACACCGTCAATCACAGCCTCTGAGGATATTGTTGACCTTGCAATAACATCAATGGTTGAACCCTTTGCTGTGTCAGCAGATGAAACAACGGGAAGAAGTCTGCCCTTGAACTGATTTTTGAAATTCTCACCCTGAATCTGTACGCCAAGATACTCGGTTTCATTCTGATGAATAATTTCAACACCGCACACGAGAGTGCCGTCTGCTGAAACAGTAGTAGCCATTTCAATAGGCTCCTCCTGATTATAGCCGACAGTTTCGCCTGTTACAATATAAGCCACAACATTTCCGCTTGCATCAAGAGCCTTTTCAACCGCACTTACATTAAAGCTTGCAGTATCATAGCCTGCAATGTCAATAGCTTCAGTTGATGCGATGGTAAATCCGGGCTCATGGTGCTCATTATATTTTTTATTTGCCAGCTCATCAATTGCCCTCGAGCCGAAAATAACCCCTGCGGACAAAACAATCATTACTGCAAGTGAAATTAACCATTTCATTGATTTTGGATTAAAATGTGCCTTACTGTTCATAGTGCTTCTCCTTAAAATTTAGTCATTAAATATATATTCCTCAAAGCCTGAGCTGAAAGATTTATTATATTCCTTATCAACCCAGACAGCCTCTACGCCGTCAAGACTTTCCACAAGCTCCATACCATCATCAACAGGCATATTAAACAATGTTGTTGAAAGTGCATCGCCAAGTGCCGAATCGTTACAGATAACCGAAACACTCGCCACATATTCAGCAGGCATCAGTGTTTCGGGATTAATGATATGGCAGTATTTTTTGCCGTCAACAACAAAATAACGCTGGTAGTCACCGCTGGTTACAACAGACAAATCCGTAATTTTTACATTCAGAAGATAGTCGTTTGATGTGGTATCAGGATTTTCAATACCGATATTCCATAAAGTTCTGCCGTCATCATTCTTAAAGCCGAAGGTTGAAACATTACCGCCTATGCTTATTGCTGCTGCAGTCCAGAGATTTTCCTTAGCCCAGCTTGTGACCTCACGCACCGCATAGCCCTTGGCAATTGCACCCACATCAAGCTTTAAATCAGGATCACTGAAATACACGGTGCTGTTTTCCTTATCAATAACAAGGCTGTCAAACGAGGTATGCTCTGCTGCCTTTTTAAGCTCTGTCATATCGGGCAATGCTGCCTTATCAGGATTATTTCCTGCATTTTCACGGCTGTAATGCCACAGCCTCAGCACTGAGCCGAAGCAGGCATTTGTTTTACCCTCGCTTAAATCATTAACATATTTGCAGTATTCAAGCAAATCAATAATTTTCTCATCAACCTTAACAGGACCGTCCTTTGCCTGCTGATTGAGTGTATAAAGGTTTGCCGCACCCTCATAGGGATTATAAATATCATAAAGCTTATCATATTCCTCAAGCCTGCCGTGAAACTGCTCCATATGCTCATCAAAAGCCTCCTGACTGTCGTCATAAGCAATAACAGTTGATGCAGTATCAAACAAATCAAGAAAGCTTGAGGTGTATTTTTCTTTTTTATGAACGCTGCTGCAGCTTGATAAGCTAAAAACCAGCAGCAAGGTTAACAGGACTGATAATATTTTTTTCATAATATATAAATTATAGCAGAAATTACGAAGCCTTGCAATATAAATTATATTTCAATAATTTTTGTTGCCGTTTTATCTCTGAACATTTCATCGTGTTCAACAAAAATCATTGTTGGTGAAAAAGTGCAGAGCAGATTCTCAAGCTGTATACGTGTATAAACATCAATAAAATTAAGCGGTTCATCCCATATATAAAGATGTGCCCTTTCACAGAGGCTTTTTGCAAGCAGCACCTTTTTCTTCTGTCCGTCTGAAAAACCCGAAATTTCCTTTTCAAGCTGACTGTTTTCCACACCTAACTTACTTACAACGGTTTTAAGCAGACTTTCATCAATACCGCTGCTATCGGCAAGTGCTGACAGTGTTCCGCATAAGTATGATGCATCCTGAGGAACATAGGATATTCTCATTCCCGAACCTATATTTATCAAGCCTGTATGATTTATTTCTTCACCGATAATCAGCTTCAGAACACTGCTTTTTCCGCTTCCGTTTCTGCCGTCAAGAGCAATACGGTCACCCTGATTAACCTCAAAAGTAACAGGCTCACACACGGCTTTGCAATCGTAGCTTATTGAAACCTGCGAAACCGACACAAGCCTGCTGCTGTGATACATAAGCGGAAACATCTTTAAAGCATCTGCCCTTTCAGCATTTTTGAGGAGCATTGATTTCTGCTCAACAGCCCTGTTCTGCCTGTTCTCAATAGCTTTTGAGCGTTTCATCATTTTAGCAGCCTTATGACCCACAAAGCCCTTATCGTAAGCACCTGTTTTTGATTTTTCCACACGTCCCGACCATTCGTCTGTTCGGCGTGCGGCTGTCTTTAAACGCTTTATATCCTTTTTGAGCCGTTCATTCTCTGCAGCTTCACTCGCCTGCCTGCGTTCAAAATTCTGTGAAAAGGATGAATAGTTGCCGCTCTGTATCTCTATATTATTCTTATTCATTGAAAGAATATGATCAACACAGCCGTCAAGAAACCTTCGGTCATGCGATACCAGTATAAAACCCTTTTTGCTGTTCAGATATTTTGCCACCAATTCTCTCGCCCTGATATCAAGATGATTGGTCGGCTCATCAATCAGCAAAAAATGACCCTCATTAAGAAACAGTGCCGCAAGCAGCACCTTTGTCTGCTCACCATTTGAAAGGGTTTCAAAGGCTCTGAAAAGAACATCACCATCAACCTCAAGATGCGATAGCTCCCGATAAATCTCCCATTCCTCTGCGAAGAGACAAACCTCACTGAGTATATCCATTGTTAATTTATCTTTTTCCTTAACAGGGTACGGAAAATAATCAAACTCTACTGAGCTGATTATTTTTCCGCTGTACTCATATTTATCCAAAAGCAAATTTAAAAAAGTGGTTTTTCCTCTGCCGTTTCTTCCCACAAAGCCAAGCTTCCAATCTGTATCAATCTGAAAGGTGACATTTTCAAATATATTGTCATAGCTTTGAGGATATGCAAAGGTCAAGCCATCAACTTTAATCATAGACATTATTAAGCCCTCCTGTACCGTAACAAAAAATAATGGCTGCAAGAAAGCATCTCTTGCAGCCGACACAGCACATAAATACCGCCAAGGGGGCGGCACAGCATATGATAAAGCAGACAGATTTAATAACTTTCCCGCAACAGACGCAATGAGCCCTTGGCACACTGCTTATCATTCTTACTTGCAAGAAAAGTTATACATTCTTCCACCTCTTTCAGTTTTTCTATCAGCATTATAACACAAATTAAAGCAAAGTCAACCGTTTCGCTTTACATAAGCAATCATCTGAATGATAACACCGCTCAGTATCGGGTTTAAAAGTGGGATAGATTCATCATAAGACAGTATTTTATCATCATCCGCATCCACACTGCTTGAAACTATTTTCAGCTTAAAATCATCAATATGGCTTATAAGATTATAAAAATCAATATTTGACGCTAATGCAATGATTGAAAAATTATCCTTAAATTCCGGATTAAGCTGTCCTAAGGATATTGAGGATGAAAGGCATTTTTTTGAGTGCAAAAGCTCACCTGCATAAACTGCAACCGCATAATCTACATTAGTCCCTGTAAAAAGCAGTTTATCACTGTCAAGTGCTCCTGCAGCTTCATTGATAATATATTCCTGAGATAAGATACCTTTTATTTTATGTTTTAATCCTCTTAGCATTTGCGTTGCAATTTTTACGTAAAGAGGAGTAATAACCTGATTTTTCTCTCCGAAATATAAAGCAAGCATTGCAAGTGCTGTCAGCTTTAGTGAATATGAGGCTGTCGGTATTCTGCCCAGCGTTTTATAATTAAGCACAATATCACCTTTATTATCGCTGAAATCCATAATTCTTATCAGCCTTGCACCGCTGCCCTCGATACGTTTCTGAACACTGCTGCTTTCACCGATTAAAACAACCAGGGTATTTTTATCAAGAATCGGATTAGAATACAAAAACTCACCCAACGCCAACGGAACGGAAATGATATCAAGCAAAACCTCAAAATTATATGAACCGAATACTGCACAGGAATAATCAGTCCCTGCACCGATAATATAAATTCTTTTAATTTTATCTATCTTAACCTTTAAATAATCAAAGCTGATTTTGTCCGCCTTTATATATCTGTCAAGCAAATCATCAATAAGCTGACCCTGTGTAAAAATTTCCTTTTTCGTAAAATCAGGAAAGCTGTCAAGGCTCGGCGGTATAGTAACAGCAGATTCTTTTTTCTTTTTAGCAAGAAACTTTTTCATCAAATCAATCCTTAATTAACCTTGCAACAATAACCGACATATCGTCCCTGTGGCGTGAATCACCGTGCTCCAATGCAAAATCAAGTATCGCCTGAGCACGCTCATTTGACGTTACCTTATCATTCACTTTAATAAATTCATCAAGTATTCCGCCTAAATCGGTAATACCGTCACTCATCATTATGATTTCATCACCGACATTCAAAACAGTGGTGCGTTTGGCAAATTCAATACCTCTTAAAATACCTGCAGGCATTGAGCTCAGCTCACATTTGCTCAGCGAATTATTTTTCAGCACATAGCTTTTAGGGGCTCCTGCCTTGTAAAATTCACACTTTCCGTTGAATAAATCAACACAGGCGCAATCGAGAGTCGCAAGACTTTCCTCACTGCTTTTTACAAGCAAAGCACTGTTAACGACCTTAAGTGACGAATCAAAGCCAAAGCCTGCCGAAAGCAGCTTTGACAACAGACCTGCTCCCATAGCACCATCAAGAGCAGCACGTCCGCCCTTGCCCATTCCGTCGCTTATAATAAAAATCATATGCCCTCTGCCGTCATTAATCATTTTAATGGTATCACCGCACAGCTTACCCTCAGCACAATACTGCGCAAAGCCAAAGTCCATTTTGTAATTTGCACGTTCTATAATCGACACCATCTGGCTTTTACCCGAATAATTTGTTCGGCTTTTTTCAAAATATCTTCCGCAGATTTTTTCAATTTCAGCTTTAATCCTCGGGCTGTCAAGCCCATGGGTCTTTGAAGGTGCTGAAATTTCAACTCTTGTTCTGTTAAACTTGTCCACAATAACTGAAATATTTTCAGGGTATATATCATATTCACCCAGCATCCGTCTTATCTTACCTGCAGCCTTATAGTCAAAAAGTTCAGCCTCATCAAACTCAAAGGCAAGATCGGCAAGCATATCACTTATCGAAAAAAACTGGTCTGCCGCAACCATTCGCAGCTCACTTTCCATTGGCTCGGTGCGTCCCATTTCATTAATTTTTTCTCTGACATCACGCACGCTTTCGCTTACCTGTGATAAGGCAGAGGAGGCAAAACGGAGCCTTACCACCAGACTTTGCCTTAAGCTCCCATCGGGTGCAATATCAGCACCGCTTTCAAAAAACTCATTGATTTTATATCTTGCACCTTCAGGCAAAAGAACTAAAATCAGCGCACCGCCAAAGCTTTCAAGAACAGTGCAAAGAGCTAATGCGCCTTCTCCCGACGCAACGGCAAAAAACGCCATTGAAAAAACAAAGCAAGCACCTACGCTTAGGGATGATATTGATGTAAAAAGCCCGGCAGCAAGCGCTGAAAATGCATACGCACCAAGCAAAAACAAGCTGTTTTCACCGCTTATACCAACGGAAAAACCCAAGCATATAGAAATAATAAGTCCCCATTTTTTTGAGCCGAAACGTATTGCAATAAGCATTATTGCTGCCGCTATCATTCTTGCCGGTGCAAAGCCTTTAATATTGATGACACAAAGACTTGAAAGCAATGTTGAAAAAGAAATAAGCAGACAGGTCAAATCCGCCACCGGCAAGGCCTTGAACTTAAGTCTTTTCATATTGCAGTTTACACCCTTGAAAAAGAAATAACTGCTCCCCATTGCAAGAACGGCTTCACCGAACACAAGAGCATATTGACCTATAACTGCTCCTGTTTTCAGATTCATAACAACACCTGTTGTAAAAACCGATAAAAAAGCTACCAGCATAGGCAGATAAGCTTCTTTCTTAGTATTGAAAATATTTATCGCCAGTGTACCAAGGCAGGCAATAATGGTTGCACTGAAATACCTTATTGCATCATTCCCGCTGCAAAAAATCATATAGCCAAGCCCTGCACCGACAGTCGAAAACAAAAAATTTTTTCTGCTGGACACACAAATAAGTGACACGGCAAAAGGGCAGCTTCCGCCGATTACCGTTGACACACTGAGCACAAGGCTTGCAAGAAACCATGCGCCCCTCTTCAATATCACGTTAAACCGAGCATTTTTTAAGCTGCCCTTATCTATTTTCTTTATCTTTTCCTTAACATTCATTTTTACACTTCCCGTGAGATATTATATTCCATATAATGTGAGAAAAATGTAAAAATATATAACTCCTACAATTTTGATATCAGATTAATCAAGGCACAGCAGACCACACCCGCCATAAGCGGAACGAGCATTGATAATGCACTCCACTTGACACTCCTTGTTTCCTTATATATTGTAAGGAGGGTTGTTGAACACGGAAAGTGGAACATTGAAAACACACATACACATAGTGCTGTTACCCAGGTCCATCCATTATCAACTAAAATTGTTTTCAGACTTTCAAGTGATGAATAATCGCTGAGCTCTCCGGTTGATAAATAAACCATCAATGCAATCGGTATTACAATTTCATTGGCAGGGAAACCAAGTATAAACGCCAACAGCATTACACCATCCATACCAAGAAACTGACCAATCGGATTAAGCACCTCTGATATTTTACTGAGCAATGAAATATCACCGACAGAAATATTCGTCAGCACCCAGATTATCAAGCCCGCAGGAGCCGCAACAGCAACTGCACGCAGCAGAACAAAAAGCACCTTTTCCCTGATTGTATCACCTATAAGCCTTAGCACCTTTGGTTTGCGATACGGCGGCAGCTCCATAATATATGAACTGCTTACACCCTTTAAAACCGTTGATGTCAGCAGTTTGGAGCATGCAAAGGTCATCAGCATTGACACTGCAATCATGGCAAGCAGTATCATCGCAGACAAAAAGCTGCTTTTAACAAAAAACATGGATATTATTGCAATTAAAAGTGGAAATACGCCACCAACATTGCGGCAACTTTTGAGTGCTTTTCGGTGAATAAACGGCTGAAATTGCTTTATTCACCGTACATAAAAATATGTAAATTCTCTCCGTCCCACTCAATTTTCTGAATAAGCAGTCTTATAATCTGTCGTTTGTCATAAATTGATAAATCATCAAATAAATTCTTGAATGACTTCACACTTTCAATGAGTGCATCAGCATCAAAATCAATGTTGTTATCTGTTTGATTTTGTTCTGAAAGTTCATTTTCAAGAGAGTGTAAATACTCTGTTTGTTCAACTATTCTCTTATCAATAGCACTGACTGCAACTTGGCTTAAAGTTGTATCAGTCAAACGATTTACAAGGGTATTGATTTCGCTTTGTGTAGCCTCAATGTCCTTTTTTATTTTGTCTGTTTTATCGTCATTCTGCTCTTTTTCATATTCCCTTTTCAAGTTTTCAAGAGCAGATGTAAAGGTGTCAAAATTGTCAAGTTCACCCTTGATATAGTCAACAACTAAATCATCAGTTTGCTGTCCTGTGAGATTCAGACAATCGCAAAGTGCATTGTTGCCCTTCAGCTTGCTTGAACAGATATAACTGAAATTGTCACTCGTTGCCTTGTGCTTTTTGGAGAACATCTTTTCACCGCATTTTGTACAGTAAATCAAGCCTGATAGCAAGCCGATTTCACTATGATTAACAACCTTTTCTTTGTGATTGTTGTGAAAGTATTTTTGAATGGATACCCAGTCCTTACCGCTGATAATTCCCTCGTGCTTACCGATTGCAACAATCCATTCATTCAGCGAATTTCTCGGCGCACCTGAACGGCTGTAATCCCTTTTGTTGTAAGTCGAAATACCGTGTTCACCGTTCCACAATTCTTTATTCTGGCAGATATCAGAGCCGTTTTCAGCAAAGTAGCTATAAGCATTTTCATCTGCAATGCAGTAAACAGGATTGTGCAGAATATCACGAATACCAAGCACAGAAAAATATTTGCCTGTGGTTTTGGACTTAATCTTTTTAGCAATCAGATACTTGCTGACAGCAGATACAGAATGTGTTTCAAGGAAGTGATTATACATAAGCTTGACGGTTTCAATCTCATCACTGAAAACTAATTTGTGTGAGGTTTTGACCTTGCCGTCAACAATAACCTCACTCTCCTCGGCTCCCTGATAACCTGTAGGAGGAGTACCGCCGAGCCAACGACCAGTGCGAGCCAAGAGGTGCATATTATCACGAACACGCTCAGCAATGGTTTCACGCTCAAGCTGTGCAAAAACAGAGGTGATATACATCATAGCCTTGCCCATAGGCGAAGAGGTATCAAAATGCTCTTTAATGCAAATCAGATTTACACCCTTATTGTTGAGCTTTTCAATCAAGCCAGAAAAATCGCTTACATTACGGCTAAGCCTATCAAGTCGATAGCATACAATATATTCAAACTTATATGTATCAAGGTCTTTCATCATCTGCTGAAACTGCGGGCGTTTCAAGTCCTTTGCTGAATACCCCTCGTCCTCATAGACGAATATATCATCGTCAGCAACTTCCACATCAACCATTGAAAATTTGATGTATTGCTTACACATTTCAATCTGATTTTCAACACTCTCACCCTTACCTGTAAACAAGGACTTTCGGCTATAAATTGCTACTTTCATATACACTCTCCTTTCACGCTTGATGTTAACATGGAAAACGAAATTAGTAAAGGCTCAATTCTAATCTATTATAATTATTTTCATTGCCTCATCTTCGGTAATTTCATTATTGAGATACAGATTCTTAGCATTGATAGCCTTACCGAGCCAATTGGCATATTCATCATAAGATATAGATTTAGGCGTTTCACCGAATGAATAATTCCTGTCCATTCGCTTATACATTTTGTTCTTTTCTTTTTCAAATGTCTTTAAAACAACATCATTCCCAGCAAGTGTTTTATATTTCATTGTTGGACCAATTTGTTTGCAAGTCTTTCCATCTTTAAAAACTCTGTCACAGTACAGAGTTTTCTTTTTTGTTTTTGGAATAAAATATCTATTACAAAGTTCACATTCACAAACCACTTCTTTTCTGTTGTAAAACAAGAACATTAGATATTCGTAATAATCTTTTACATAATCAAAGAACAAATAGTTTCTTTCCGTATCATTTTCATACATGTTTATAGTTTTGCAAAATACTGCTTTGGGCACTAACTCGTTAAGGTATTCACCGATTATATCAATATACTTAATACATGGAAAGAAGTTATTAACCTTTCGCTGAATATGCAAAACCTCAAACAATCTAACGGATAAAGCTGTTGCAGCATTCTCAAGACTTTGTCTTGCCTCAACTTCAAGCAGTAATTCTTTATTGCTTACAATATTTCCGAATGTACCTGTAAGCAAAGCACCAAGTGTTGCATTGCGTGATTTAATTATGTCGACAATTTCATAACATCTGTTTATTATATTTCTTAATTCAGTTTCACTGATTTCAGAGAATTTTATAGACACCGCAAGATTACCTATTTCATTATCCAGATTGCTTAAATCGCAGTCACAGAAATTTTGTATATCTATCCTGTAATCTAAAGACGACAATTCTTTTATTGTATTATCATTAATTTCGGTTCTCTGAATTATATTTTTATTCTTGAATAAAATATACAATCCATTTTTTAATTCTATATTTTTGTCCATAATCAATCTTACTTAAAAACTTCAATTTTTACTTACGAATAGTTTTGAGGTTTTGTTC
>VSOH01000059.1 GCA_009774735.1 Clostridiales bacterium | reverse complement strand
ATCGTCGGCTGCGTCATTTGTGTATAAGAGACAGCCCTATACTAAAGCTCTTGGGAGCCACCGACAGCATCCTGCCTTATGCCGCCACATACGCAGGTATCTATATTGTTTCCTGCATCTTCAATGTGTTCAATGTCACTATGAATAATATCGTGACAAGTGAGGGAGCTGCCAAAACAACTATGTGTGCCTTATTGACGGGAGCTGCCCTTAATATCGCCTTAGACCCGCTGTTTATCTATGTATTTGACTTGGGTGTAGCAGGGGCGGCAATAGCAACAGCAATCTCGCAGGTTGTTTCAACCTGTGTGTATCTGACCTATATCTTGCGAAAGAAAAGCGTATTTCATTTTCGGGTTAAGGATTGCACATATTCAAGGGAAATCATGTCTGAAATATTCAAAATCGGTATCCCGACCTTGGTATTCCAGATATTAACAAGCCTTTCGATTTCCTTAATCAACAATGCCGCAGGTGACTATGGCGACTCAGCTATTGCAGGCATGGGCGTTGTTACCCGTCTTATTTCAATGGGTAGCTTGTCTGTATTTGGATTTATTAAAGGCTTTCAACCCATTGCAGGATACAACTATGGAGCAAAGAAATTTGACCGTCTGCGTGAAGCAATCAAGACCTCTATCCTCTGGTCAACGGTTTTCTGTGTGATTTTTGGTCTGATATTAGCTCTGTTTCCTGCAGCTATTGTTTCTCAGTTTACAAAAGGTGATACCGAGATGATTCGCATAGGAGCTGCATCTTTAAGGGCAAACGGCATTACCATTATGCTTTTCGGTTTTTACACGGTATATTCCTCTCTGTTCCTCGCTTTAGGAAAAGGCAAAGAAGGATTTATCCTTGGAGCTTGCAGACAGGGGATTTGCTTTATCCCCGTTATATTGCTTCTTCCGATGGTATGGGGACTTAATGGGATTTTGTATACCCAACCCATTGCCGATGTGCTATCTGCAATCATAACGGTATTTATGGCAATACCGCTTCATAAAAAACTGAATGAAATGCAGAGGCAAGTCACCGTGATAAACACGGATGAGAAAAACTAAATATACTTTTAGACAAAAACAGAGCCGATGAGCTGTGAGTTCTCTCACAAATTCATCGGCTCTGCGTCTGTGCGTCTGGCTCTTTGATGACGGTTATTTGTAAGTTCTGTACTTCAATCAAGGTTTCTCTCATAAGGTTCACCGTCCTTTCCTGCTTCCATTATATATAGAAGTGATGGGATACTCAAATGTGCCATATCTGGTAGCAGATAAACCTATAAAATAAGCTGTTGAACTTGGAGCTATCGCCTTTCAAATTAGCACGATTTTTAGCAGCTTTTTTCGGGAAATTAGCAGGAAAGGCATTTTGATTAGCAAACTCGGTAAAAATCCTGCTAATCGCACTTTGCTACCTGTCCGATTTCTCTCGGAAAATAAGAAACGCCGAAAACCTTGATTTTACAGGGTTTTCGGCAGGGTTTTTGGCGTTCCCGAGGTGACTCGAACACCCGACCTACCGCTTAGGAGGCGGTCGCTCTATCCAACTGAGCTACGGAAACATTTATAAAAACTATGAAATTGTGGGACTTGCAACATTTCCCTTGCCCTCCCAAGGCGGGTGTTGGAACACTTTCTTAGGAGGCGGATGCTCTATCCTGCTGAGCTACGGGCGCATATTAACTATAATGTAGAATTATTATAATAAAACATTGTTCTTTTGTCAATAAGAATCATTAATGGAGTGAAGATAAACAGTTTTTTGTTGAACTGATAAGTATATGAGGTAATAACACAGGCAATCTTTTTCAAGTCCGATTAATTTTAATCAGTTTGTGGTCAAAGACTGTGAACTGATTCTGAATTATTATTTTATGCCGCAGTTTAATGGTGATTTAAGATTAAGTTATTTTGGTGCTTTTTTACACATCAAATGAGGCGCAGAAACTGTATCCTTATGATATCAGCAGTGAAGTGTTAGTGAATGACAGGGAAAGATTTTAAGTGAAATGCACAGTTAGACTCCTGTAAAAAGAGCTTAAGGTGTGCAAAAAACGTCTTGCATGATATGACAATAATTCTGCTGCACTGTACTGTGCCGGTTCAGGGATTAAGAAAAAACTTAAAAGCGATTGAAATAAAACCGCTTACACTTTTTGTGTTAAGCGGTTTTTACTGTTCAGTCAATAATCAAGTTATTTTCTTTTAGCATTTTAACAAAGCCTTCAATATCCCTTTTCGCTGTAGCTTCATCAATATCATACTCGGATGTAACCTTTTTCACAGCGTCATCAATGGTAATGTTATTTGTAAAGCAATCCCAGAAAAAGGAACCGCTCTCGTTCAGCGTTATCATTCCGTTAAATTCATTGCTTGTATTTCCGACAGGAACAACTATATATGATCCGGCAATTTCTCTTTTTGCAAATCCGTTTCTGATTTTCATAAAAATCTCCTTTTCACGATAAATGTTATAATATAATTAGTATAACAAATTTTCCGCACGTTAGCAATATATACAAAATATAACTGCTAAATTAATCCTTTTTTTTCACATTTACTCTTGCAGATATATGGTAAATTGGTTATAATAATCGTGGTAATTTTTTTAAATTATTTAATAACGTAAAAATTTCTTAATCGGAAGGAGTAATAGTATGGTCTATTCAAATGAAGTTGAACAGATGTGTACCGTAAAAAAAGGTCCTCATCATGGTCCGGCTCCAATACCTGAAGAAGGTAAATGGGTAAAATCTTATCAAATTTCAGACATCAGCGGTTTTTCACACGGTATCGGCTGGTGTGCTCCTCAGCAGGGTGCATGCAAAATCAGCCTTAATGTTAAGGATGGTATTGTTGAAGAGGCTCTTGTTGAAACAATCGGCTGTTCAGGTATGACACACTCAGCTGCTATGGCTGCAGAAATTCTCCCTGGCAAAACTCTTCTTGAATGCTTAAATACAGACCTTGTTTGTGATGCTATCAATGTTGCTATGAGAGAAATCTTTAAGCAGCTTGCTTACGGCCGTTCACAGTCAGCTTTCTCAGAGGGCGGCTTAGTTGTTGGTGCGGCTCTTGAGGATCTCGGCAAGGGACTTCGTTCACAGGTTGGTACAATGTTCTCAACCAAGCTTAAGGGCGTTCGTTATATGGAAATGGCTGAGGGTTATGTAACTCGTATGGCTCTTGATGAAGAGGGCGAGGTTATCGGCTATGAATTCGTTAAGGTTGGTAAGATGCTTGAGGATATCCGTCATGGCAAAACTCCTGATGAAGCATATAAGGCAAATATCGGTAATTACGGTCGTTTTGCAAATGCTGCAAAGTATATCGACCCAAGAGAAGAATAAGATAAGGAGGACAGTAAAATGGCAAATGATGTAAAATTTGAAGGCAAGGAAAGAAGACTTGCTAAAATTGAAAAGTGTCTTGCTGAGTACGGTCTTTCAAGTCTTGAGGAAGCAAGAGATTTATGTTTATCAAAGGGCATTGATGTTGACGCTATTGTTAAAGGCGTTCAGCCGATTGCTTTTGAAAATGCAAGCTGGGCTTATACACTCGGTGTAGCTGTTGCACTTAAAAAAGATGTTAAGTCTGCTTCTGAGGCTGCTGCTGCAATCGGTATCGGTCTTCAGGCATTCTGTATCCCGGGTTCAGTTGCTGAACAGAGGAATGTTGGTCTTGGTCATGGTAACCTTGGTGCAAAGCTTCTTAGCGAGGAAACAAAGTGCTTTGCTTTCTTAGCAGGTCACGAATCATTCGCTGCTGCTGAGGGTGCAATCGGTATTGCAAGAACAGCTAATAAGGTTCGTAAAGAGCCTCTTAAGGTTATCCTTAATGGTCTTGGCAAGGATGCTGCATATATTATTTCACGTATCAACGGTTTCACATATGTAAAGACTGATTATGATTTCTATACAGGTGAGCTCAACATTGAAAGCGAAAAGGCATTCTCAGATGGTGAAAGAGCAGCAGTTAAGTGCTATGGTGCTAACGATGTTCTTGAAGGTGTTGCTATTATGAAGCATGAGGGTGTTGATGTTTCTATCACAGGTAACTCAACTAACCCAACTCGTTTCCAGCATCTTGTAGCTGGCACTTATAAGAAGTGGGCTCTTGAAAATGGCAAGACTTACTTCTCAGTTGCTTCAGGCGGTGGTACAGGTCGTACACTCCATCCTGATAATATGGCAGCAGGTCCTGCTTCATACGGTTTAACAGACTCAATGGGCAGAATGCACGGTGATGCTCAGTTTGCTGGTTCATCATCAGTTCCTGCTCACGTTGAAATGATGGGTCTTATCGGAATGGGTAACAATCCGATGGTTGGCGCAACAGTAGCTTGTGCAGTTGCAGTTGAAGAATCTGCTAAATAAAGAAATTAATTTGAGCAGTAGTGTTGGCTGTTGCGCCAACACGAGTGTCCAAAAGCAAAGGCATTCCGAAAGGAGTGCCTTTTGATTTTGGGAGAAAAGGTCCGGTGGACCTTTTCGTAACTGAGTGGGGTCACACAATTGGCACATTGCAATAGAATTGTAGTTGGTACAAGAAATCAGCAGTTGCAGTTGAAGAGAGTAATAAGCAGTAAAGCGCTGTAGTTAAGCGGTTTAAGTTGTAGTTAGATATTAGAAAATGTAGGTTGTTCGTATAGTATTCGTACATTATTCATACATCTTATTCCTATACTCAAAATTCATATAAAATTAATGACTGTCTCATAGTTGGGACAGTCATTTTTGTTATTGTTTAATTTGTTCGTTGATATTTCTTTTAGCATATATGACACGCATGATAGTTACAGTTTTTGTGTTTTCGTCAACTGTATAAAACATCATATAAATTTTAACAATTATTCGTCTGTATTCTTTTTCTAATGATTTAATGGGTGTATACACATTATTTGAATAAGGAAAAATACAAATATTTTCAGCCGAAGATATAAACTCGTCTATGAGTCGTGATGCAGTATCTGGATTTTTTAGTTCATCAGAAATATATTTTACGATTTCCAACATATCATTTTTTGCAATCGTCAAAAATTCAAGTTTATACATTTACTGCACCTTTAAGCTCCGTCAGAACTTCCTTTGCAGAAAATCTTTTATCGGTCAGCTTAGATTCCTTTTCAGCAGCCTGTAATTTGAAATAAACTTCACTTTCAAATTGTAAATTTTCGTATGCTTCCATACTGAGTACAACCATATCACCAAAACCATTTTTAGTTAAAAAAATAGGTTTCTGAGTTTCGTGTACTGTTTTCGAAATATCAGCAAAATTATTTCTTAAATCAGAAACAGGTCTTATTGAATTATTCATAATATCATCTCCTTAATACTATTTTAGCATAATTATGATAAAATATCAATAGAAACAAACGCTAATAAATGTAGGTAAATGTAATTCATTCATACATTACTCATACATATAACTGCCAAAATCTGCTTATTTACTTAGATTTGTGTATCAGTTGAAGAATCTGCTAAATAAAGAAATTAATTTGAACAGTGGTGTTGGCTGTTGCGCCAACACAAGTGTCCAAAAGCAAAGGCATTCCGAAAGGAGTGCCTTTTTTGCGTAATAATATGAATATATAGTCTGAAAATGAATAAATCGTGAACATAAGCATTGACAAATTGTTAACAATAAACTAAAATAAATGAGGAGGTTTGCAAAATGGCAGACGAAAATTATCAGTACAATGTACCACAGCAGGAAAATCATGAGAATACATATTACCAGAATGTTGATATGCAGCCTGCACCTCCACAGGAAGAAAAGGCAAACATAGGTTTAGCTATATTGTCTTACCTTATTCCAATTGTTGGTTTGGTACTCTATCTTACACAGAAGGCTGAAAAGCCAAAGACAGCAAAGGCTTGCGGCAAGGCAGCTCTTGCAAGTGTAATTATAAATATGGTTCTTGTAATTGCAATGTATGCAATTATGGGTGCAGCAATGTTCAGTGCAATGATGTAAAATAAATATTTTAAAGTCCTGCGGATTTTTTCGCAGGACTTTTTTCGTCATTTTTCACAAAAATAGGTAACAAAAATTTTCACAAGTTTATTTTAGTGGAAAATATTGACATATATTTGCTATGGTGATAAGATTAAATTGTACAAATTTACAAATCGATTTGAAAAAAGTACACAAATTCGTTGATAAGAATAAAAAAGATTTTATTTGAAGGAGGAAAATTTTGTGAAAAAGTTTAAGTTAAGCAAAAAGTCCTTAATGTCTTTTGCTTTGTCAGCAATTATGCTGGTGTCTATGAGTTCAATGGCAATGCTTTGCTATGCATGGGATCATCCCACAGTAGAGGCGTTTAATGTTACGCTTTATCCAGAACAATATAAAACATATTCGGGGGCAATGAAAGATACTGTTGTGGATTTTGAAGGTAGAAATTGCAGTGAAGAACAACAATGTTGGTTTTATGGACAATACGCAACTTTGCAAGATCAATCAAACTATAAAGATGATGATGTTCAAATAAAAGTTAAACCTTTAACTAATTGTTCACATACAAAATCAACTACACGGAGTGTCAGACCTTGGTGGAGGTTATGTCTTGATGCTTATGGTTCGGTGAATGGCGTTTACGCTTACGGCTGGATGTGGTAAAAATATACCGAAGGAAGGTCTCCTTCCTTCGGTTTTTTAGGAGGGCTTATGTTTAAATATGCTGTAGATTTGTTTAAAAAATTAAAAATCTGTATTATTCCCTGTATAATAGCTTTTGTTGGTATAGTAGGATATTGTGCTAAACAGATATTTACAAATATTAATACTACGGAAGTTCTTTATGGTGAACGGGTGGTATTGGAATTTTCTGTAGTTTTGTTTATTTTCTTTTTGTTTATATCTTATGAATATTTTGCAAAAGCACAAAGAGATAATTTTAACGAGTGTTTATCCGCAACAAGAAAAGGTAATGTATTCAGACTCAGTCAGTTTTTTCTTTTGGAACTTTTTGCATTGATTTTTACTGTGGTGTTAACACTATTGGCTTTTGCAGGTGCGTTCAAAATTCAAGAGGTGGATTGGGCATATTATTTCTATGCAATTAAGCTAAACATAATTTATTTGTTTGCTACAACTACTTTAGCAGTGCTTATTGGCATAAACCTTTCAAAAATAAAGAATAATATATTTTCCTATGTGTTGATGATACTGTGTGCATTTATGTTTTCTCCGTTGGTCTTATCTATACCAGGTTTAGTTTTTTCTGCAACTGGTAATGTTGATATTTATCCGTTTTTCTATATGTTTGAAATTTTACCCCATGATTTTTCAGGGTATAATTATGATGCGTATGGTTTTCCTATGAACAGTCATAATTATATGCTTATACTTTTTTGGCTGGCTTTAGTTTTGGGGGTATTATCTCTTTTAGTTATAAAGAAGAATAAAATTCTGAAAAGTGCAATTACAAGTGTTTTGTTAATAACTGTTGTTATGACAGGAGTATTCGTTAATTTGCCGCATTCAGAATATCTGCCGAGTAAAGATGATATGATACGCGGAACCTGTGAAGGTGTTTTTTATTATAATGAATCAACACCGATTGAAGAGAGACCAATGCAATATAATGAGCCTGCAGGTTTTAATATAACTTCTATGGATATGGATTTTAAAATCAATAGGCAACTTAAAGCAACTGTTTGTATTGGTGTTGATAATGAATCACTTGATGCTTATAAATTTACACTTTACAGAGGATATAAAATAAAAAATATATTTGATGCAAATGGAAATAAACTCAAATATGACCGTTATAGTGATTATATAACTGTGTATCCTGATAACGGAAATTTGATGACTGATAAAATTTGTTTTGATTATGAGGGCTTCAGTCCTACATATTTCAGCAATTCACAGGGTACTTATTTGCCTGCAGGATTTGCATATTACCCGATTAATGGTTTCCATTATATTTTTAATATACAGACACAAGGATATTTAAGAACGCTGCTTGATAATCCTGTGCCTATTAATCTGAATGTTGATACTAAGAATGAAGTTTTTTCAAATCTTGAAAAAGTAGAAGAAAATAAATTTTCTGGTATGTCAAACGGATTAACTGTAGTATCTGGTTTTTATAAAG
>VSOH01000058.1 GCA_009774735.1 Clostridiales bacterium | reverse complement strand
TGTGGCTCGGAGTTGCGTATAAGAGAACGGACTTGATTATTTTAAAAATAAATATGTATTTATTGATGGCTTCAACGGCTTTGTTGCACAGGAATATAAAATCTTGGAGCTTGTTATCAAAGAGGCAAAATGTGTAACAATCACACTTTGTACCGATTGCCCGGACAATGATGATGCATTCAATCTGTTTGGCTATGTAAATAATTCAGCTAAAATACTTAAAAAGATTGCGCTAAAAGCGAATATTGAAATTAAAGAAGAATTTCTTACTGATAATAAAAGAGCGCAAAATCACGATATTAAAACATTGGAAAAATTCATTTTTACAGATGGCAAAAACGAATTAATTAAGTCTGATAATATTTCTGTTTATTCTGCAAAAAGCATTACTGACGAATGCTGTGAAGCCGCAAGGCAGATACGTTCACTCCTCAGGAAAGGCTGCAAAGCAAGTGATATTGCAGTTATTACACGTGATTTGAATAAGTACAGAGAAGAGCTTTCCGTAACCTTTAAAAAATATGAAATACCATTTTTCAATGATGAACGCCAACCGATAAAAAATCAGCCGCTGGTTGTTTTTATTGAATATCTTTTAAGATGTGTCAATTACTCATTGAGAAGTGATGACATACTCAGTCTTGCAAAAACAGGACTTACCGATGTAAGTGATGAGGACATTAATGAGCTTGAAAACTATATTTACCTTTGGAATATAAGCGGATTAAAATGGACAAGACCTTTTGAAAATTCAACAAAAGGCTTTGTGAATGAAATAAGCTCATCCGATAAAGCACGTCTTGAAAAAATTAATATAACAAGAGAAAAAATAATAACACCTATAATTAAATTTAAAAATGCAGTAAAGGGTGCAGATGCACTCAAAATATCTGAATCGCTTTATTATTGTTTAATTGATTTTGGTGTTGATGAAAGAATAAAAGAAACCGCACTCGATTTAGCAAGGCTTAATCACACCGCACTCGCCGAGGAGCAGGGCAGAGTATGGGATCTTGTAATGAATATTCTTAATGATTTACCTCAGACTGCAGACAAAAAAACAATCAAGTTAAAGGAATATGCAAAAATTTTCTCTCTAATAATTTCAACCGAGGATTTAGGCACATTGCCTGTTGGTATTGACAATATACAAATCGGTCAGGCAGACAGAATAAGAACCGATAACCCTAAAGCTGTTTTTATTTTAGGAGCCAATGAAGGTGAGTTTCCGCAAACAGTAACAAGCGGAGGACTGCTGAGCGAGGGTGACAGGAGAATACTTCTTGATAATGATTTTAAGCTGTATTCATATGGTGAAGTACTCAATCAGCAGGAAAAGTATTTTGCTTATATGGCTTGTACCGCACCAAGTGAAAAGCTGTATATTTCTTATCTTGGAAATACCGGAAAAAACGCTGCACCTTCTGAAATAATAACTTCAATCGAAAGCATATTTGACATTACTGAAAAAACATACGAAGCAATTGATGATATTGATTTGATAGAAACCTATTCTAATTCCTTTGATTTGATGTGTGAAAGGTATTTGACAAATACTGTGTTTTATTCCTCATTAAAGGAATACTTTAAAAATGACAGCAGATTTAATTCAATTAAAGCACTGGCAGAAAATAAAAAATCAAAAATTGAAAATAAGCAAACAGCTACTTCCTTATTCGGTTATAATATGTACGTTTCAGCATCAAGGGTTGAGGATTTTTATAACTGCTCATTCCGATATTTCTGCAAATTCGGCCTTAATGCAAGACCGAGAATAAGAGCGGAAATCGACCCGATGCAAAGAGGTACACTCATTCATTATGTGCTTGAAATGATTCTTTCGACAATAGGCAGTAAAAAGCTTTCATCACTGACAAATGTTGAAATAATAGCACTTGTTGACAGATTTATCACCATGTATTTTGAACAGGAGATGGGAAATGCTGCCGATTTATCAATAAGATTTAAGTATAATTACAGACGTCTTTCAAAATTGATATACAGTGTAGTTTATCATCTTGCTGAAGAGTTTGCGCACAGCGATTTTGAAGCAAATGCCTTTGAGCTTGATATTGACAAAGACGGTCAGGTTAAGCCTGAACAGATTATTCTTGAGGACGGCGGTACTATACAGATAAGAGGCTCAATTGACAGAGTTGATACATACGTGCATAATGGCGAACGATATGTTAGAGTAGTCGACTATAAATCGGGAAATAAGTCCTTTAACTATTCGGATATTCTGCACGGCTTAAATCTGCAGATGTTTATTTATCTTTTTTCACTTTGTAACGATAAGAACGCTGAGCTTACAGGAATTCCTGCAGGCGTGCTATATATGCACGCAGCAAGAAATATTTTTAATTTTAATTCCCGGACAGCAGCAGCGAATACTATAAAAAGTGAAGAAAATGCATCTTTCAAAATGAAGGGGATTGTTCTTGATACCGCAGACGGAGAAATTGCAAAAGCAATGGACCACGAACTTATGGGCAGGTATATACCGGTTAAAGCAAAAAAAGACGGCGAGCTTACAGGTAAGCTTGCACGTCTCGAACAGCTTGGATATATACATAAAAAGATAAATGAGCATGTTGCACAAATGGGGATGGAGCTTCATCTCGGCAACATAAATCAAAATCCTGTTAAGGACAAAATGCATAAGAATACCTGTGAGTACTGTGATTACAAGGATGTTTGTGCAAATAAAAGAACTATTGAAAGCCGAACACTTGACGATATAAGTGACAAGGAAGTGCTTGAAATTTTAGCTAAGGAGTATAGTGAAAATGCCACAGTGGACACCAGGACAGAGTAATGCAATAAACGCCAGAAATAAAAATATTCTTGTCAGTGCCGCTGCCGGTTCAGGCAAAACAGCAGTTCTTGTTGAAAGGGTAATAAAGCTTATTACTGACAAAACAAATCCTGTTGACATTGACCGTCTGCTTATTGTTACATTTACCAATGCTGCAGCCGCAGAAATGCGTTACAGAATTTCAAAGTCACTTAACGGACTGATAAAGAGTAATCCGAATGACAGTTTTTATAAACGACAGCTTTCTCTGCTGCCGAATGCAAAAATATCAACGATAGATGCATTCTGCGCAAGCCTTGTTAAGGAGCATTTTTATGAGCTTTCAATAAACCAGGATTTTTCAACCTTTGACGAAAGCGAACTGCAGCTTCTTGAGGATAATGTAATAAGTGAAACACTGGACAAATGCTTTGAAGAAAACAATGCGGATTTCATATCATTATTTGAAATGTTCACTTCACCAGGGAATGAAAAGCCTGTGATAAATGCAGTTAAAAGACTGCTCAGATTTATATATGCACAGCCATTTCCGTATAAATGGCTTGAAAAATCCGCAGAACTTTATAATCCCGATATATCACTTGCTGAAAGTGTGTGGTTTGAATATGTAAAAAATGAAATTGATTATCTTTCAGCATATGCTCTTGAGCTTGCAAAAGAAAATATGTCACTTATTGACTTTGAGGATGAAAAGATTAATTTAAAATTCAGCGATGTAATAAATGACGATATCAAGGAAATTGAAAGAATACAAGCTTTATCTTATTCATGGACTGATTTAATCAATGAAAGAAAGCCCTCTTTCAAAAGAATGCCGTCATCCTCAAAGGTTGATAAAGCAGTAAGTGAAAAAATAAAAGCAAACAGAGAAGTGTACAAATCAATCCTTACAAAGGATATTGAAAGCTTTTTGATTTCTGATGAAGACGATTACAGAAATGATGCAAAAGTCCTTTACAAGCGTATTCAGAGCCTTACAGAGTTGCTTAAAGCGGTTGATGAAAGACTGATGCAGGAGAAAAAAGAACTCAACTCATATTCATTCTCAGATATAGAACATTTTGCAATTTCTCTTTTATTTAAACTTGACGATGACGGTAATATCATCCGTACCGCTCTTGCACATGAGCTGTCTGAAAACTATTATGAAATCCTTGTTGATGAGTATCAGGATACTAACGAGGCACAGGATTTGCTTTTTACCTATTTATCAAACGGTAAAAATCTTTTTACGGTAGGGGATATCAAACAAAGTATTTACCGCTTCCGACTTGCTATGCCGCATATATTCAATGCAAAAAAGAAAAACTACGATTACTATAATGCAGAAGACAGCAGCGTAAATGCAAAAATCATTCTTGATAAGAATTTCAGAAGCAGATCTGAAATCTGCAGCTATGTAAATTTTGTTTTCTCAAATCTTATGACTGAGAAACTCGGTGAGCTTGATTATAACACCGATGAATTTTTAAATTATGGTGCTGACTATAAAGAAAGCATTGTGCCATCAGCTCAGCTCAAAATACTTACAGGCGTTAAGGGCGAGGAATATGACAGGCTGGAGGCTGCCTATATTGCAAAAACGATTATCAAAAAAGTAAACAGCGGCGAGCTTGTTAAAGATGGCTGCAATTACAGACCTATCAACTATGGTGATTTTGCAATTCTGATGCGAAAGGTTAAAGGTCATATTGATACATATTCGCAGGTGCTGTCAGACTTCGGTATTCCTGTTATTTGTGATAATTCAACCAATCTGTTTGAAAACAATGAAATAAGAATTTTGCTGTCATTGATAAGAGTAATTGATAATCCTATGCTGGATATACCTCTGCTCACTGTAATGCTGTCGCCGATTTACGGCTTTACGGAAGATGAAATGGCTCAGCTTAGAATTGATAATCGTTTCGGCACTCTGTACAGTTGTATATATTCTTCAGACAATTCAAAGGCTAAGAATTTTATCAGCAATCTTAAGGAGCTGAAAAAAATCAGCGTTTCAATGTCCGTGGCAGGCTTTATCAGATATCTCATTGATGATAAGGGACTTATCGGATACTTTAACGCTATGGGCAATGGTGAGCTCAGATATCAGAATGTCTTGAAGCTTATTGCTTTTGCGGAAAAATTTGACAGCGGTGTTAATGTAGGATTAACAGCTTTTATCAGATATATTGATAAAATTGCTTCCTCTGACAAAGGAATTGATTCAGCCGCACTCAGTGCTGCTGCCGGAAATTCAGTAACTATAATGTCTGTTCATCACTCAAAGGGACTCGAATTCCCCGTATGTATTTTTGCCGGTACAACAAAGCAATATAACAAGCAGGATCTGAATGATAAGCTGTTGCTTAATACAAGCCTTGGTGTCGGCTTAAAATGCCATAATGAAGAGGAAATGTATCAGTATAATTCATTACAGTATACTGTAATAAAAAATAAAAATGATGCAGAGCTTATGAGTGAAAATCTCAGAGTGCTTTATGTTGCAATGACAAGAGCAAAAGAACAATTCATTTCATTTGTAACAGTAGATAATCTCGAAAGTAAAATTAAAAAGCTGGCATCAAATATCGGCAGCAACGCAATAAGCCCTTATTCATGCAAAAAGATAAACAGTGACGGCGATTTTCTGTTGATGTGTGCTCTTATGCATGGCGACTGTAAGACACTGAGAGAACTTTCTCCATTTAATATCAAGACAATTCATAGTGATTTTCGTTTTGATGTTGAAATAACCGACGAAATCAGTGCTGAAGAAAGTGATTTCACTTTATCATTTACTGAACCCGATCATAATATTGTCAGACAAATTGAAGAAAAGCTTTCATTTAAATATAACAGATGCAACTTGTCTGCATTAAGCTCGAAGCTGACCGCATCCTCCCTTGATGATATGGAAAGAGGTTTTGAATATCTTACTTCTTCAAAACCATCATTCCTTAACAAGGGCGGTTTAACACCGGCACAGCGCGGCACAGCAATGCATACATTTATGCAGTTTTGCAGCTATGAAAATTCACTTGCTGATTTAGAAAAAGAAATTGCCAGAATAAAAAATCTTGGTCATATTAATAATGAGCAGGCTGAAAGTCTTGACAGAAATATGTTAATCAGATTTTTTAACAGTGACCTTGCTTCACAGATTTTTGATGCCGACAAAGTATACAGAGAAATCAAGGTAACATCCTTTGTTCCCGTAAAAGAAATTTATGGCATGGATGCTGAAGAAAGTGTACTGATTCAGGGTATTGCTGACTGTGTCATAGAAAAAAATAACGAACTTGTTCTGATTGACTATAAAACAGACAATGTATCCAACGAGGAGGAATTGCTTGGCAGATATAAAAAACAGATTATGTTCTATAAATCAGCTATAGGCAAAACCCTCAATAAGCCGGTTAAAACCGCTCTGCTTTATTCATTTAAGTTAGGAAAATGCTGTTATTATAAATAATTTAAAAAAATACTTGCATTTTGCGGCGGCTTGTGGTAATATATCAAAGCATAATGACATTACTTGTAAAGAGGTGAAAGTAAATGAAAGACGGAATTCATCCAAACTACGATACTTGCACTGTTAAGTGTGCTTGTGGTAATACTTTTGAAACAAAAAGTACAAAGAGCGAATTAAAGGTTGATATCTGCTCAAAATGTCATCCATTCTTCACTGGTAAGCAAAAGCTTGTTGATACAGGTGGACGAGTTGATAGATTCAACAAGAGATATGCACGTAAGGGCTAATCTGAAAATCAATGGCAATGGTAATTACCGTTGCCTTGTTTTTTTATGGTGATCGTATGAAGGAATACAAAACTGTTGAACTGGAAAGCAGTGACGAATTTATTGAAAAAAAGTCACGCTTTATCGGTTATGTCAAGCCCGTCAAAACACAGGCTGAGGCTGCCGAATTTATTAATTCAATCAAGTCAAAGCATTGGGACGCTGCTCACAACGTGTCTGCCTATGTTCTTAAAGAAAATAATATTCAGCGTTCAAGTGACGATGGTGAGCCCAGCGGAACTGCCGGAGTACCGGTTCTTGATGTTCTGCTCAAAGAAGGACTTGTTGATGTCTGCGTTGTTGTGACCAGATATTTCGGCGGAACACTTCTTGGGGCAGGCGGACTGATCAGAGCATACTCACGTGGTTCAAAAATCGCTGTTAATGCAGGGCATATTATAACAATGGCACCCTGCAAAATTATTGATGTTTCTGTTGATTACAGCTTTTATGAAAGAATGAGCATTATACTAAATGATTTTGGCGCAAATATTGAAAACAGCGAATTTACAGATAAAGTCAACATCAAATTTTCACTTAAAGAAAGTCTTGTTGACAATCTCGGCAAGACATTAACTGAACAAAGCAACGGCAAATATGTATTTGATATAGTCGGTGAAAAATTTGCAAAAATATAATTTTTTTGAATATTAACGGAAAAACCTGCCAATCATTCATTTGAAAGGCAGGTTTTATTATGAAAACTTTCAAGGTGTTTGTTCCTGTATTTTTACTTTTGGTTATTGTAACCTCTTGCTTAACATCGGATATCATATCAGCAGAAAGCATATCAGATAAAGTGCTAAGACTTCATATTCTCGCAAACTCCGATTCAACAGAAGATCAAAACATAAAGCTCGGTCTGAAAAACTATTTTTTAGATAATACCAAGGAATTATTCAGCGGCAAAACTATTGAGGAAAATATTGCGATAGCAGAAAACAACAAGAAACAGATAGAAAACATTTGTAACAATTATTTAAAGAGTTATGGCAAAACAGCCTTCGTAACCATTGAAAAAGAATTCTTTAAAACAAGAGTTTATGATGACTTCACACTCCCGGCAGGCGTCTATAATTCTATAAAGATAACAATCGACGAGGGCAAGGGACATAATTGGTGGTGTATTGTTTTTCCGTCAGTCTGTCTTAATGCCTGCAGTGAAACCATGAATGAATATCTGACAGATGATGAAATGGAGCTCGTTACATCCGGCTATACACCTAAATTCAAAATAATAGAAATTTATGAAAAATTAAAGGACAGACTTAATTAAGTCTGTCCTTTATGGTGCCGGCGGCGGGGGTCGAACCCGCACCCTGTTGCCAGGACTGGATTTTGAGTCCAGCACGTCTGCCAATTCCATCACGCCGGCAAACAACATTGATATTATAACTAATCTTTATGTAAAAGTCAATTATAAAATTTAATAATTAACAGCCAAGAAAAATATTAAGCTTATTGATTAACCGTCTTATTGC
>VSOH01000057.1 GCA_009774735.1 Clostridiales bacterium | reverse complement strand
AATTATATTATATCCTTCCTGTTATTGTAATTTCCGCCTGTAAGTATTGAATCCACGGCAAGTATGAACTTTTTATAATCTTTGCTGTTTTTTAATACTTTATTCGGAATTGAAATTACTGACATAACAAACAAATAATAGTCACTCGCTCTGTCAAAGGTAACAATACCGCCGTCAAAAGCAGACAGAAAAATCTGATCAAAAAAATCCATAATTTTATAATTTTTAAACTTATAAGCAAGGTCTTTGTCAAGGTGTTTTGCAAGTCCCATAAATTTCAGCTTTTTATAAAGCTGTGAAACTGTTGCATTTTTAATTAAATTAACCACAGGACTTATAAGCGGAAAAATCCTTTTCAGCTTATCACCGTTTAACTGCATTGCTGTAAGTCTTGCACCGAATTCATCAATATCAGGGGCATCAAACAATCTGTGTATAATAGCCAAAGCATGATTTTTTAAATATTCACCCGCATCATACTCCCTGCCGTTATAGGTGAATTTGTCAAGGCAAGCAACAGAATAGCTCAGGGTCATATTATCATTAACCGTAACATGAACAATCGGCGCAGGATATCCCACAAGTGACCCCACATTAACCTCTGTTATAACATTGCCTTTTGCCGATTTAAAACTGTCTGTATTCTGGATATGAGAGTGACCGACAAACATATATCTTAAACCTGCGTCTGCAAGACGTGAAGCAACAGCTTCCCTGTCAGCAACACAGGTGCTTCCTCCTGTAATAAGGGGACTGATATGCGGTATAAGCAGATGATGCTCCATACCAATCATTAAGCATCCGTCATCCTTTGCTCTGGCAAGCTGTTCCTCAATCCAGCAAAAATGCTCCTCAGTAAAGCCCGCATGATTATGCTCATTTTTATCATCATTAAGAGCAAGCAGCCTTACCTTATCATTAAGCTGAACTACATATGAGCAGGTTCCGATATGGGTGATAAACTTGCTGATTGCATCCTTCGGACCAAAATCCTCATAAAACACAGGCAGCTCCTTGGCAGCCATTGTAGATACATCATTATATACACCGTCACCGGCATAACGTCTTGGGTTAAGGTCGTTGCACCAATCATGCGTTGCGGTAATAAGATAAACCTTTTTCCTTTCGCTCAGCTTATAAAGCTTATCCCTGAATTCCCGGTGCGATACCATTTCGCCGTCATTGGTAACATCCCCTGCAATAAGCACAAAATCAGTATCACTGTTTGCGATTTGCTCAAAAGCAGCATCAATAATTGCTCCTGTTTCTGCTAAGCATTTCTGGTCCGAGCCTGAGCGCAGCTCATACTGCCTGCCGTCAGTACCAAGTGTTTTTGAATAGTGGTGTGTATCTGCAATAAATGTTAACTTTAACATAAAATCACCTATTTCAATTGTTCTATCTTATTGCCTGTAACAAAGAAAACGTGATCGGCAATATCCATCATTGGCTTATCATTCATCGAATCGGTATAAAAGTTATCAATATGTGCGTCCGGATAAAGCTCATTAAAAATTGTCACCTTATTTTCAAGAAAACAAAGACGTTTAAATTTCCCTGTCTTTTTATCAATTGATGAGCCGACATAATTTTTAATTCCCATTCTGCCCATAATTTCATCAAGAATAAAATCCGTTGTACCCGATACAATGATATCATCATCCTTTCTGACATCATTATACCATGGTTTTATTTTGTGCTCGTTTTCATCCCAGAATTTTTTCACATCTTCTTCAATAGTATCAATCTTAGTATAATACCCCTCAAGGAATCCTGCATAAGCCCTGATTGCCTCCTCAACGGTAAAAAGATGACAGGTATCCTTAAAATAAATCCACAAAAGCTTGGGTACGTATTTCCATATTCTCGGGTCTGTTTTTATGTAATAAACGATGAAATCAACAAGTGTTTCACCATCATAAATTGTATTGTCAAAATCAAAAACATTCATTTTATCACTTCCCCGAATCATTTTAACATAACTCATATCCATAGGCAACACTTGACAACTGTAAAAAAAAATTATATATTAGAATAAGTATAACCTAAATTAGAAAAACTCGGGAGAATAATATAGGCTATGGATATTAAGGACTACATAAAAACAGATGTTGTAATCGTCGGCAGCGGTGTTGCCGGACTGTTTGCTGCCCTATGCCTGCCAAGCAATAAAGATATACTGCTTATCACCAAGGAAAAACTTAAGGAATGCGATTCCTACCTTGCTCAGGGCGGTGTATGTGTGTTAAAGGACATTAATGACTTTAACTGTTATTATGAGGATACTATGAAAGCAGGGCATTATGAAAACAACCCTGAATCCGTTAAGATAATGATTGAAGCGTCAACAGACGTAATAGGCACCCTCGTTAAGCTCGGTGTTAATTTTGATACGGATAAAGAGGGCGATTTCGACTACACACGTGAGGGTGCGCACCGAAGAAACAGAATACTGCATCATAAGGACGAAACAGGAAAGGAAATTACAGCAACCCTTTTAAGCATTGCTAAAAAAAGAAACAATATCACGCTGGTCACACAAACAACAATGATTGATTTTATTGAAGAAAACAATATATGTCAGGGTATTGTTTGTGAGGATGAGTTCGGTGAAATGGGTGCAATACTTGCACGTGATATAATTCTTGCTACAGGCGGAATAGGCGGATTGTTTGTAAATTCAACAAATTTCCCCCATATTACAGGTGACAGCTTTGCACTCGCGTTAAAGCACGGTGTTGAGCTGCAGGATATGAACTATATACAGATTCATCCCACAACCCTTTACAGCAAGAAAAAGGGCAGACGCTTTTTAATCAGTGAAAGTGTGCGCGGCGAGGGTGCTATATTGCTCAATGAAAACGGAGAGCGTTTTACAGATGAGCTGCAGCCAAGGGATATTGTGACGAATGCCATCGTGGATGAAATGGCAAAATTCGGCACTGATCATGTATATATCACCCTTCCGAATATGAGCAGTGAAGAGGCTAAGGAAAGATTCCCTAATATTTTTGATGCTTGTATGGACGAGGGTTATGATATAACAAAGGACAAGGTTCCCGTTACACCGGCACAGCATTATATGATGGGCGGCGTAAAGGCCGATATCAACGGTAAAACCACTATGGAGCATCTTTACGCAGTGGGTGAAACTGCCTGCAATGGTGTTCACGGTAAAAACAGACTTGCGTCAAATTCGCTTTTAGAGAGTCTTGTTTTCGCAAAAAGAGCGGCAGAGCTTATTGCCGAAGATAACAGCGAAAAAGAGCTTAAAATTCCTGAGCTTGATTTAAAGGCATATCCCCCAAGAGATATCCGTGAAAAGGAATTTAAGGCGATTATTATGAATGAGATAAAAAGAAAGGATGAGAATTTTTATGATAAATGGTGTAACAATGAAAATCAATGTTGACCAGTATCTCTGGAACACATTGAGAGAGGATATCACATCTGAGGACGTTTCAACAAATGCAGTTATGCCCGAGGACAAGCAAGGCAAGGCAGAGCTTATCTGCAAGCAGGATGGTATAATCTGCGGTCTTGATATTTTCAAAAGGACCTTTGAATTGCTTGACGAAACAAGCCGTTTTGAAGCATACTTCAAGGATGGGGACAGTGTAAAAAACGGAGATTTGATTGGCATTATCTACGGCGACATCAAGGCAATCCTCAGCGGTGAAAGAACAGGACTGAACTATCTGCAGAGAATGAGCGGAATTGCAACAATCACTAAGGAGTATATGTCTGAGCTTGAGGGCACAAATACAACACTGCTTGACACAAGAAAAACCACGCCCAATATGCGACCCTTTGAAAAATATGCAGTAACTGTAGGCGGTGCAACAAACCACAGATATAATCTTTCTGACGGTGTATTGCTTAAGGATAACCATATCGGTGCTGCAGGCTCAATCACCAAGGCTATTCAAATGGCAAAGGCATATGCACCATTTGTACGTAAAATTGAAATTGAAACAGAAACTCTTGAACAGGTTGAAGAGGCTGTAAATGCAGGTGCCGACATCATTATGCTTGATAATATGGATAATGACACAATGCGCAAGGCTGTTGAAATCATCAACGGACGTGCCGAAACAGAGTGCTCCGGCAATGTTACAAAAGAAAGGCTTAAATCAATTGCCGAGGTTGGCGTTGATTTTGTATCCTGCGGTGCACTGACACACTCAGCTCCTATTATGGATATCAGCCTTAAAAATCTTACTCCGATCGAATAATATTTTGAATCATTATACAGGAGGCAAAGAAAACTCTTTGCCTCCTGTATTTTTTTGAAAAAAGTATTGCTTATGACGTTACGTAATGATTTATAATATATACAGAAGGTGAAATGATTATGGCAAAATACAGAGCAATACCACAGGGATATATGACAGTTGGCGAAGCAGCAAAGAAAATGGGTGTTACTGTCCGCACTTTACAGTACTACGATAAAGAGGGACTATTCTCCCCGTCTGCAGAAAGCGAGGGCGGACGCAGACTTTATACAGATAAAGATTTGATTATGCTTCATCAGATTATATCTTTAAAATCATTGGGGTTTTCTTTAGATGATATAAAACATAATCTAACCGATTTAGAAACACCTGACGATGTTGCAAATGCGCTTACTGAGCAAGCAAATGGAATACGCAAAAAAATAGAACAATTAACCGCTTCTTTAGCAGCAATAGAACAGCTTAAAACAGAAGTGTTGCAAATGCAAACAGTTGACTTCAAAAAATATGCAGATATTATAGTCAATCTTCAGATGAATAACGAATATTACTGGCTGATAAAAAAATTTGATGATAATATGCTCGACTATATACGCAGTAAATTTGATAAGGACAGCGGACTGGATTTTATAGATAGATTTAACAGCCTGAGTGATGAAATTATAAATCTTCAAAAAAATCATATTCCGCCGGACAGCGAGAAATGTCAGCAAATCACAGAAGAATATTGGAACTTGATTATGGAGTTCACAGGCGGAGATATGACTATGCTCCCTAAGCTGGGAGAAATCGGAAACATAGATAACGCAGCAAATGAATGGGAAGAAAAGCAAAAACTTGTAAATGAATATTTAGAACCTGCTTTACAAATCTATTTTTCAGGGCTTGGTGTAAATCCGTTTGATGAGGTGGGAAAATGATTGACGCAATACAAATCACTGATTTAAAGAAAAACTATGGCAATAATATTGTACTCAAAGGACTTGATTTTCAGATTAAGCAAGGAGAAATTTTTGCCTTGCTTGGCATAAATGGTGCAGGAAAAACAACTGCTCTCGAATGTATTGAAGGCTTAAAAAAATATGACAGTGGTAAAATCACTGTAAAAGGAAAAATGGGCATCCAATTACAGTCATCATCATTGCCATCCCACATCAAACCAATGGAAGCCATAAAACTGTTTGCAAAATGGAATAAATCAAGAATTGATTTCTCTATGCTTGATACTCTCGGCATAAAAGAAATTGAACAAAAACAATATATTCAACTATCAACAGGACAAAAAAGACGATTGCATCTCGCCCTTGCTCTTATCAGCAATCCGGATATTATTTTTCTTGATGAGCCAACTGCGGGACTTGATGTTGAAGGCAGGCTGTCACTGCACGATTTAATCCGAAAGCTAAAAACACAAGGAAAAACAATTGTATTGGCAAGCCATGATATGGCAGAAGTAGAAGCCTTATGTGACCGCATTGCAATTTTGAACGATGGAAAAATTGTATTTTGCGGTACAGCTTCTAAGCTGACTGATAAAATCTCAAAAAAATACTTTATCCACATCAAAACACAGCAGGGAACCGACACTTTTGAAACAGACAATATAGAAGACACGCTGCTTTCTTTACTCAGCGAGTTAAAACAAAAAGAAATTGAACTATTGGATATTAAAGTTGACAGAGGAACACTTGAACAGCATTTTATTGAAATGGCAGGGAGGGGAGAAAAATGAGTGGCTTTTTATACGGCGTGGCGTTACAATGGAAATTGGATATAAGAAGTAAATCCTTGTTGGTTACCTGCTATATCGTACCACTGATTTTCTTTCTTCTGATGGGTGGTATTTTTACCTCTGTTATGCCGGAAATGAGAAACACATTGATACAATCCATGATTGTGATGGGTGTGTCAATGGGGGCGTTTATCGGAATACCGCCATCACTGGTTGAAACTTATGGAAGTGATATTAAAAAGGTTTATAAAGCAAATGGTGTGCCTTTATACTTAGGTCTTGTCACAATGTTTCTTTCAGCATTTGTTCATTTGATGATTACCTGTATCATCATACTGACACTTGCTCCTATACTGTTCGATGCAGCTTTGCCGACACATTTTCCGAGCTTTTTTCTTGCTCTGACTATATACATTATTGTTTCACTGAGTATTGGAAGTGTATTGGGTCTGACTATAAAAAATCAGGCGAAGCTGACAATGATAGCACAACTTATTTTTTTACCATCCATCATGCTTTCAGGAATTATGTTCCCCAATGATTTTCTGCCGAATTTTCTTGAAATCTTAGGACGAATTTTCCCTGCATCCTGGGGATACAAACTGATTTTGGATAATGGATTTAAAATTGAAAATCTATGGTATCTAATCCTTGTATTTTGTGTGGCAGTAATTGTTTGCAGCATACTTTTACAAAAACAAAAATCCAAATAAGCTTTAACCCCAACACATATAAAACCACCATTGCAAGCATACAGTCTGCAATGGTGGTTTACATTTTGATTTAATATTATATTCTCACTGAAATATTATTTTCATCAAGATACTTTTTAAGCTCAGGTATCGGCAATTCATTAAAATGGAAAAGACTTGCGGCAAGAACTGCATCTGCCTTACCATCTGTGAATGCATCATAAAAATGCTCTGCCTTTCCAGCTCCGCCGGAGGCAATAACAGGTATACCAACTCTTTCGCTGACAGCGCGAGTGAGTTCAATATCGTATCCTGTTTTCTGTCCGTCACAGTCCATTGAGGTTAAAAGAATTTCACCTGCTCCCCTTCGCTCTGCTTCAACAGCCCATTCAACAGCATCAATACCTGTGGGTATTCTGCCGCCGTTGAGATAAACCTCCCAGCCATTTTTGTTTCGTTTGGCATCAATAGCACAAACAACACACTGCGAACCGAATTTATAGGCTGCCTCATTAATCAATTCAGGATTTCTCACTGCCGCAGAATTAACGGAAATTTTATCTGCACCTGCTCGAAGCAATTCCTTAAAATCATCAACGCTCTTAATACCGCCGCCGACAGTGAAAGGAATAAAAACGGTTTCAGCTACACGCCTGACAATATCAATCATCGTGCTTCTGCCCTCATGCGTAGCAGTAATATCAAGTAAAACCAATTCATCAGCACCCTGTTTGTCATAAGCAGCGGCACACTCAACAGGGTCACCTGCATCCCTTAGCTCAACAAAGGATACACCTTTAACAACTCTTCCGTTTTTCACATCAAGACAGGGAATAATTCTTTTAGCATACATATCCTTATCCCTCCATAGCAATAAAGTTTTTCAGCAGCTTCAATCCTGCACTGCTGCTCTTTTCAGGGTGAAACTGCACTGCACACAAATTACCCTTCTGCACTGCACATTCTATCGGCACACCGTATTCGGTAATTCCTGCAACAACATCCTCCTGTGCTCCCTTCAAATAATAAGAATGGACAAAATAGAAATAGCTGTTATCATCAACACCGCTGAAAATGCTGTCCTTCTGCTTAATGCTTACAGAGTTCCATCCTATATGCGGAACCTTAAGTCCATTATCACGAGGAATTGTAACAATCCTGCCTTCTAAAAGACCAAGTCCCTCAACCTCAGGGCATTCGTCACTGCTTTCAAACAAAAGCTGCAAGCCAAGACAGATGCCCAGAAAAGGCTTTCCGCTTAAAGCGGCCTCTTTAACAACATCAACCAAACCGCGCTCTGCCATTGAATTCATCGCATCACCAAATGAGCCTACACCCGGCAGTATAACGTGAGAAGCTGACAAAATCTTATCTCTATCCTGTGTTATTTCACTTTCAGCACCAAGATAATCAAGCGCTTTTTTCACACTTGAAAGGTTGCCTGCGCCATAATCTATAATTGCAATCATATATTT
>VSOH01000056.1 GCA_009774735.1 Clostridiales bacterium | reverse complement strand
ATTCCTTTTTCCATAAAACCCTCCCAATATTAAAAATATTAATAAATCTGCCATATTACTATTTGTAAAGTGTGAATTTTATATTGTTAATTATTTGTAACATTTGGCTAAATAAGGAGCTTTTTTTATATGAAATCATACACAGTGTATTTATTCCGTCACGGATTAACAAAAGGTAACTTAAACGCACAGTATATTGGGCATACGGATTTGCCTTTAACTACTGATAGTATATCGACCCTGAAATCAATAAAAGCACACGAGCATTATCCAATGGTTGAAGCCGTATTTTCCTCACCGCTTAAGCGGTGTAAGGATTCTGCAAAAATTATGTTCCCTGACAGTAATACGATTATAATAGACGATTTTATTGAATATAATTTTGGTGAATTTGAGCAGTGTACTGCCGAGGATTTAAAAGATAATGATGATTTTAAAAACTGGATAAGGGGCGATATAAATGCCCGCACACCCTTCGGTGAAAGTAATGCTGAATTTGTCAGCCGTGTATGCCTTGCATTTGAAAAGGTGATTGACGGCTGCATAAAAACAGGAACGAATAATGTTGCAATTGTGGGTCACGCCGGTGTGCTGATGACCATACTTTCCTGCTACGGTCTGCCTGAAGCACCGATGGCACATTGGCAGATGGATGCAGGCTACGGCTACAAGCTGCATATTACTCCATCCCTCTGGATGCAGGGCAGAAAGCTTGAGGTTATTGATACCTCACCAACAAGTATTAGCGATATGGAAAACGTATAAAAATAAGCAGTTTATTTTAACCGCTTCTATATAATTGGACCAAGTAGGTGATTTTTTAATATGAAAAAGATATTTAAAATATTACTTATTATTTTATCAGTAATTCTTTTGTTTTCAGGTTGTTCTGATGACAGTGCATATATCCCCGGAAAAAATGAAAAGGGGTTAATATATGGTCCTTGCATTTTCTATAACGGTAATACCTATGTAACACCTCAGTATGAAAATGTAAGTAAGGAGCTCCCTGATGATGCTGACTATTGGGGAACATCTTCAGTAGAACCCGGTGAACAGCTCATCAATGGTGTTCTTGTTTCTAATGTTCATAATCTGGATACTGATGAGAATGTGCAGATAACGGCTATCAGCGGTTATGAATTTTATAAGTCAGCAGATGAGAAAAGGGTGTATTGCAGAAGCAAGAATGCAAATGGTGATAATGCTTCGGCATATTATACCTGTTATGTATTAAGTAATAAAAATTAAATATGGTAAACAAACAATCCGCCGTTTCATCCGAAACGGCGGATTGTTTGTTACTGTTCTTTCTTCTTTGCCGCAAGAACTGCTGTTCCTGCACCTGCAAGTGCAATTGACATTGCGATTGTCAGTGCGCCTGCACCTGTTGAAGGTGATTTTTTAGATGTATTCTTTTTTGTTTCTGTTGAAGTAGTTGCTGCAGCATCATTTTTTTGTGTTACAAGCGGCTTAAACTGGAGTTTTGTTGTTGACTCCGTCTTATTTGCCGGGTCTTTTTTTGAATCCTCAGGATTTTCTGTGTCGTCCTGGTCAATTGGTTCATCAATAAACTCTTTTAACATCAGAGCATTGACATATGATGTTAATCCGCGAAGAATATCAAAGGTTGCGAAAAGATTTGGTTCACCGCCAACCTCAAAGGAATATGCACCTTCTGTTGAGGTCTTGAATGCACTGAGCTGGTTATAAATCTCTGTACTCTTGTTCAGATTAATTGTTTCCGCAGTTTCATCAAGCAGTGAATCAAGCCATTCATATTCCGCATATGCCATCAGCGCAAGACCTGTGGAATTTGCGTTGAGTGTTGTTGTGTACTGGTTATCGCAGAAATAACCGCCCTTTGTTTTATAGGTTTCAATAACCTTGATTGCATCGTTAAGCTGTGCTGTATATTCATCTGATGCATATGTGATTGCCGAAATGAAATAAGCAGTGTTATCACAGCTGTATCCCCAGTATTCCATTCCTTTGCCCATTGTATAATACTTGTCAACAAAGGTTTTACAAACGGTTTCAGCGAAAGTTTCGTCCTCAATGTAAAAAAGAGCAGGAATTACTATATTATAATAGTAAGGATTGATTTCAGAATCAGCAGGCATTGCAGCAAAAGCCGCTGTTAAATCATAGCCCTCAAATTCCCATACATCAATGTCATTTGTTGAGAAAATTTCAATAACTGCAGCATAGGTTGCAAGGTTTTCACCATACCGAGTAATCAGCTTGCCGTTGTTCGCTTTGACATTTTCCTTAACGCTTGCAATGAATTTATCATTATATTTTGATAAATCGGCTCCTGATTTGGTTAGGTAGTAAAAATCAACAGCGTCATCAATTGTATAGTCACCTTCTTTTTGTGAGGTGATGTAATTAACGATTTTGTCAATTTCGTTTTGCACATCTTTACTTTTTGGATGTGATTGTGCAAATGCTGTAATGCTTGCAGTGAGCATTACACAGATTGCAGTAATAACTGCTAAAAACTTTTTCATATTTTTTCCTCCAATATAATTTTTTATGATAACAAGGATAAACCCCTGTGCTAACATACAAATGAAAAAACAATACTGTCACCCTGTGATACAGTGTATTTATCACAGCTTTTTGGCGGTGAGCTGCCGTTAACGGTATATGTCCAGCCGCTCTGTCTGCCGCAGTCGAATTCATCAATATTATTAAATCCTGTTATATACGTTCCGTATGCACTGTTCTGTGCATTTATTGTTACACCGCTTTTGCTGCAGGCTGATTTTAATGCATCATAAGCAGTGCTGCCGTTGTTTACAGTTACAGTTTTCGTGTTCATAATTATTCCGTCAGCAGGAACAAAATCCTCGTGACCTGCTTTCAGATTGCCCATATTGCTGAGTATTTTTTTACATTCGATTTCAACACTGCATACGACAAGTGAAGAGGTGGTGGCTGCTGTTGTTGTGGTTGTTTTATTTTTTGCTGTTTTTGTTGTGGCAGATTTTTGTGTTGTTTGGTCAGGTGCCGAGGTCGCTGCGGTGCCGGAAGTTTTGTTGTCAGGCTTTGTTTTTTTTGTTGTTATTTCTCTGTCCGTTTGTTGTGATTGACTGAGTTGGCTTGCCTGCACAGTGGCTGCTGTATGTTCGGATTCTGCTGAAGCTGTTATGGTATCGGATGTTATTTCCTCAGACAGCTTTTCATTGCTGCAGCCAACAAATGATACAAATATAAATACTATAGTAATTAATACAGATATATATCTTACATTTTTTTTCATAAAAAAACACCTCTGTTTGGACAGAGGTGCAGCAGGTCTTTCAATTCATTTGCCTTTCCACTTGCCCAAAAGCTGAATTAGATTTTCGGCAGGTATCCCGACTTATGATATAGAAATTTTTAAATTTCACTTGATACACCAACTTAAAGTGTGTCTTTCGTCAAATACGGTAATGGCGGTTGCTTAGGATTCTCACCTAATTCCCTTTTAATCCCGGTTTGTCAGACCGGAAACCGAATAGCTATTTAATTTACAATGTCAGTATAGCATAAGGCTATATAGTTGTCAATTTATTATTTTTCATATACCTCGCGTTTCAGCACGCCGATATATGGCAGGTTGCGGTAATATTGATTATAATCAAGACCATAGCCAACAACAAACTCATTTGGAACATCAACGCCGACATAGTCCGCCTTAATATCGGCAACACGTCTTGAAGGCTTGTCAAGCAGCGTAATAACTGCAATTGATTCAGGATTTCTTCCAGACAGCATATCACATATATGTTTCAGTGTTCTTCCTGTATCGAGGATATCCTCAACAAGCAGAACATCAAAACCGCTTAAATCCTTTTCGATATCCTTAATGATTTTTACATTTCCGCTTGATTCGGTACTTTCACCGTAGCTTGATGCCTGAATGAAATCAATGTGGCAGGGTAAATCAATGTGTCTTGTAAGATCAGTTAAAAAGTATATTGAGCCTTTGAGAACGCCGACAACAAGCAATTTTTTGCCTGCATAGTCTTTTGTGATTATTTCGCCGAGTTGTTTTGTGATTGAATAAAGCTCCTTCTCGGTAACGAGAATTTTTTCAACATCTTTGTTCATAATTACTCCCCTTAAATTTAAGCGTAATACATCAATGTTCTTAGATTATAACATCACGCAGGTATAAAGTAAAGTAAAAAGTCTTGTGTTTTAATCAGTATTTTGTTATATTAAAGGCAGTATAATGTTAAAGGAGTTTTTGCTATGACGGAAACCGAAAAGATGGAAAAAGGCTTGATTTATGACTGCACTGCTGATGAAATAATGACTGTGCAGACAGGCTGTGTTCAGTATATGAAAGAATATAATACCCTCGGACTCGGTGATGAGGAGAGAATGGAAGAATTGATGAAGCTGATGTTTGCAGAGGTTGGAAATGATACTTATGTTCAGCCTCCGTTTTATGCAAATTGGGGCGGTGCACATGTTCACTTGGGTGAAAGTGTTTATGCAAATTTCAATCTCACCCTTGTTGATGACGGTCATATTTATATCGGTGATAAAACAATGATTGGACCGAATGTTACAATTGCAACGGCAGGTCACCCCATTTTACCCGAGCTGAGAGAACGTGCGTTGCAGTATAATGTTGATGTGCATATCGGCAGAAATGTATGGATTGGTGCCGGTGCAATAATTGTTCCCGGTGTAACAATCGGCGATAATTCGGTTATCGGTGCAGGCTCTGTTGTAACAAAGGATGTTCCCGCAAATGTGGTTGCAGTTGGAAATCCGTGCCGTGTTATGCGAGCAATCAGTGACCACGATAAAGAATTCTATTATAAGGATAAAAGAGTTAATGACTGATTTTTCAGATATGGAAATTCCCCCGGCAGTTCATATAAAACTGCCGGGGGAATTGTTTTTTTAAATGTGAAGAATTGCTGAGGCAAAGCCAAAATAAATCAGCAGTGAAAGTGCATCCATTACAGTTGTAATGAAAGGTGATGAAATGACTGCGGGGTCAAGCTTCATTTTCTTTGCCAGAACGGGGAAAGCACAGCCTACCATTTTTGCAAATATTATTTCTATAATAAGTGTAAGACTGATTACCAGATCAACCTCAATTGTTATTCCGTCCATACCAAGAAGTGTTCTGTCAATAAACCACACCTTGACAAAGTTGACAGCGGCAAGAGTAATACCGCAAACAAGCCCTACACGAAGCTCTTTCCACAAAACCTTGAAAATATCTTTGAAATCAATTTCGTTCAGTGATAATGCACGGATGATTACCGCACTTGCCTGACCGCCTGAGTTTCCGCTTGTGCCTGTCAGCATCGGAATAAACGAGGTTAAAACAATAAGTGCAGACAGCTTATCTTCAAAAGCGTTCAGAATCATACTGGTAAATGTAGCACTGACCATAAGAAACAGAAGCCACATAATTCTTGACTTCCAGGTTTCAAAAACGCCCATTTTAAGATAAGGTTTTTCGTTTGGAACGATAGCGTTCATTTTCTGAATATCCTCGGTATTTTCGTCAACAAGGACATCCATAGCATCGTCAACGGTTATGATACCGACAAGTCTTTGCTCCATATCAACAACAGGCAGTGCGAGGAAGTCGTATTTGCTGAGCAGATTTGCTGCAGTTTCCTGATCATCGTGGGTGTTGATATAGATGATATTTGTTTCCATCAGTTCTTCAATTTTATCGTCATTGTCGTGGAGAAGAAGCTCCTTGACAGTAATAACACCGATAAGATGGCGTGATTCGTCGGTTACATAGCAGGTGTAGATCGTTTCCTTATCAACACCTGTTCTGCGGATTCGTTTAATGGCATCCTCAACAGTGTTTGTTTTTTTCAAATCAACAAACTCAGGGGTCATAATTGAGCCTGCACTGTCCTCGGGATATTTCAGCAGTGTGTTGATTGATGCTCTTGTCTGACTGTCGGTGCTTTTAAGAATACGCTTGACAATGGTAGCAGGCATTTCCTCAATAATATCAACTGTATCATCAAGGTAAAGCTCGTCAATAACCTCACGCAGCTCATTGTCCGAAAATGCGTGAATAAGCATTTCCTGTGTATCATTGTCAAGCTCAACAAAGGTTTCGGCCGCTTCCTCTTTAGGCAGCAGGCGGAAAAACAGAATTCTCTGCTCGATGCTGAACTCATCAAAAAACACAGCAATATCTGCAGGATTAAATTCCGTGAGTATTTTTTTTATTTCAGAATAGTTTTTACTCTTGTAAAGAGATGAAAGCTTTTCTATTATTTCTGCAATCTGAATTTCTTCAAGATTCATAACATCATCTCCTTTTATAATTTATCATTCAACGCTGCTGTAGAATGGCTTTTCCTCCTTGTCATAGGGGTTAACTGCAATTCGTTTTGTAACAGCAAACATAATCATTATTAAAATCAATCCGCCCAAAACGGCACACATAATCATTATAAATTCAGGTTTTTCAAAAAGTCTTGTTCCGTCAACAAATGAAACATAATCGGGCTGCTGCATTTCCGCTTTTACCTGTTCAGTCGTTTTGTTAACTCGCTTTATGCTTATTGAGTAATCTTTTTTATTTCCGTCAGAGGCTGTACACATCAGCGTGATTTTCGGTGTCTGGTCAGCAGACAGCTTTAGTGTGACGGGTGCACAGTACGCATTGATATCACTTGTAACAGGGGTGATTGTCAGTTCTGTCAAATCGGATGGAATATACAGCTTGTAGGCTGTATCATTGTCATTAAGCGATGGTGACAGTTCGCTGTATGGCGCGTATATTGATGACAGATTGCTGTTGCTGTTCTGAACATAAGCAGCCGGGTTTGAATATGTAAAATTATAGATTTTACTGCCCGTTTCATATTGAAGCGTTGCAGTAAGCCCTATCTGGTGGTTGGTTTCATCATAAATGTAATTGATGAATAAATCAGCATCACCCTTGAGTGCATAGCTGTCAAGGGTCGGTGTTGCGGTGTTGTCCGTCAGTGTTATAAAATATTCCTGTTCGCTATGGCTGAATGTGCCGTCAATTTTTGCGTTTTTAAAGCTGATATCAATAAGCACCGGTGTGGCGTTATCATTAGCTGCTGCATTTATAGGGGTAATAATCCATGCGGAACAAATGAGCATCAGTATAAAAGCTAAGCTGATATTTCTCCTCATAAAATCACCTCATTCAAAAATAATGTAATTTGTAATACCTTTGCTGTCCAGATACTGTTTTGCAATTACAGGATTTTTTGCAGTGATACAGAAAACAGAATTTTCGTCATTATTTGTGTAATCCTCTGTTTTTTCCTGCCATTCCTTTTCGACTGCCTTTGCACTGTCGGAGCTCAGATTCAGGTCAATTGCTTTCAGCAGTTTTATACTTTCGTTGCTTTCATTAAAATCGTTGTAAAGCTTTTCGGAAAGCTTATCAAATCCGCCGTTCTGCTCACCTGCACTTTCAGGCAAATCATAATTATCAAGAATAAATACATTGATACCCATTCCGACTGTTTCATCGATTATGCTTTTGATGTAGTTGTAAGTGTTGTCAGCGGAAGGATTTAAATAGGTGTTTCCTGCACTGTCCTTGAATAAACTGCCGCCCTTGAATAGTGCAAAACCTGGATCAGCAGCAGGTGCAATGTTATCCTTGTAACAGGAAATAATCCCTATCGGGAGCACATCATTTTCCTTTAAAAGATTTGCAGATGCCTTTAAATCGCCTGACGGCGACGATATTGCACCGAAGCTTGAAATTGTTGCAAGTGACGAGTTGTAGCCGATTGTGCCGTCGTTTCTTTTTAAGTCGAAAGCAAGCGAGGTGTAGCCGTTTTCGGCTGCAGTGTCAATAACAGCACCCAGCATCAGACCGCCGTCAAGTGATAGTGACTGGCAGCCGCTTCCCTTAATGTTTATGTTAATGTTGTTCAGATTTGCAGTGTTATTTTCGTCACTTTCAACAAAGGGCATAGCGTTACGGTCCATATGGATATCCATTATAGTATATCCTGTTCCTACAAGTGCTATTGATGCGACGGTGATTATTAAGCCTTTAAAAAAATTTTCACGGCGCTCCTTTGTGAAAAAGGGCTTTTTAGCACGTTTTTTCTTAATCTGCTCAGTCGTATCCTTTGGAGCATCAACATATTTATCTGCAAAATAAATTTTTCTGCCTGTGGGTTGCTCCGTCCATTTCTGATTTCTGTTTTTATTGTTATAAAAGCGTTTTTTCTTCATATTTTAACACTCGGCATTTTCTTTTAAAAGTTTAATTGTTGCAGCAGGGTTATCG
>VSOH01000055.1 GCA_009774735.1 Clostridiales bacterium | reverse complement strand
TTTCAATCTTTATTGACTTCAGTATTATTTTATGTTATTATTTGGGTAATTATGTTGAATAGTGTTCAATATAACTCGGCTAAGTGTTATTTTTAGGTGAATTATTAAAATTTGATAAAATTTTGACAAATAATAGTCAAATCAGTTGAATTTATTCTATCATTAAGGTAAAATACAGCTATGAGAAATGTACTTGAATTTTTTGAAAAAACTACAATTGAATATCCGAATAAAATCGGCTTTACAGACAGCAGCCGAAAAGCCACCTTCAGCGAGGTTATGAAAAACGCAAAGGCAATAGGAACATATCTTTCTCAGGAGGGCACAAAAAGACCTGTTGCAATACTGATAGATAAAAGTGTACGCTGTATTGAGTCCATGCTCGGTGCAATGTATGCAGGTGATTTTTATGTTGTTGTCGATGTTCATTCACCAACAGACAGAATAGAGAATATCTTAAATACACTTGATAACCCTATTATAATAACCGATCATGATTCCTTGGATTTGGCAAATTCATTCGGCAGAGCGTTCAGTATTTACAATACTGCAGTTGAAACACCTGCCGATGAGGACAAGCTTTCAGAAATACGCAGTCAGATGATTGATATGGACACTGCATATATTCTTTTCACCAGCGGTTCAACAGGTATGCCGAAAGGAACTGTTATCAATCACAGAGCATTAATCAGCTATATTAACTGGGTAACGGAGGAATTCGGCTTTGATGAAACCACCTCCTTCGGCTCACAGACACCGCTTTATTTCAGTATGTCGGTTACAGACTTTTATTCTACAATCAAATGCGGCTGTACCTATAACATAATACCAAAGGCAAATTTCTCATTTCCGTTAAATCTGATTAAATATCTTAACGATTACGAAATCAACACGATTTACTGGGTGCCTACAGCAATTTCAATACTTTCAAACTGGAAGGCATTTGATGTTGAAAAGCCGAAACATTTAAAAACTGTTTTGTTTGCAGGTGAGGTTATGCCTACAAAACAGCTTAACTACTGGATAAAAAATCTTGACAGCAGTATTACTTATGCCAATCTTTTCGGTCCTACGGAAACCACAGACATCTGCACCTTTTATGTAGTTGACAGAGAATTTGCCGATGATGAAAGTCTGCCCATAGGAAAAGCCTGCACAAACTGTGATGTATTTATTGTAAATGCTGACGGTGAAAAGGCAAAGCCTGACGAAGAGGGCGAGCTTTTTGTACGTTCAAGCTTCATGGCAGACGGCTATTATAAAAATCCCGAAAAAACGGCTGAAGCATTTGTTCAGAATCCTATAAACAACTGCTATCCTGAGCGAGTATATAAAACAGGCGATATTGTTAAATATAATGATAAAGGCGAACTGATTTACATTACACGCAAGGATTTTCAGATTAAGCGAATGGGCTACAGAATTGAGCTTGGTGAGATTGAGGCAGGTGCCAACAGTGTACCTAAGGTTAAAGCCTGTGCCTGTGTCTACGACAAGGATTCCGACTGTCTTGCTCTTGTCTATGAAGGCGCAATAAAGGACAGCAGCATTGTGCTTGAAGCGGTCAAAAATAAAGTGCCGCCTTATATGACACCTGACAAGGTATTAAGAATTAAAGAAATGCCCAAAAATGCCACTGGAAAAATTGACAGAAAAGCTCTGCAGAGCTTATATAAAGATTTATAAAAATATGAAAGAGGTAAAGAAAAATGGAAGAATTGTTAGAAATTTTGGAGGAAATCAAACCGGGTGTTGATTTTGAAAGCGAAACAGGCTTAGTGGATAAGGGTATACTTGACTCACTTGCTATCATCAGGCTTGTTAATGAAATAGCTGACGAATTTGATGTTGAAATTGCAGTAACAGATTTAGTACCTGAAAATTTCAACAGTGCAGAAGCTATTATGAATTTAATTAAAAAATTAGAGGACGAAGAGTAAATTATGTCTATTACTTCATTAGTTTTTGTCATTTTTGTGGCAATTGCCGGAGTAGTTTATTATCTTGTTCCAAAAAAGATGCAATGGATAGTTTTACTCGTTGCATCTTTATTTTTCTACGCTATCTCCAGCACAATATTAACACTGTTTATGATTGCATCCACCTTGCTTATTTATTTGGGTGCATTAAAAATTCAGGGACTCAATGACGAGTTCAAAGCAAAAAAAGCAGACCTTGAAAAGTCAGAACGAAAACAGCTTAAAGCTTCAATAAAGAAAAAGCAAAAGGCAGTTCTCACAGCGATCGTTGTGCTTAACATCGCCATACTTGCAGTACTTAAATACGGCAACTTCTTCGGCGGAATGGCAAATTCAGTAATCGGATTATTCACCCATAAGGATGTTATTCCAACCTTCAGCTTTATTCTGCCGCTTGGCATATCCTACTACACACTTATGGCAATCAGCTATATTGTTGATGTTTACCGAGGCACAGTCAAGGCAGAAAAAAATCCCTGCAGAGTGCTTCTGTTCGTAAGTTATTTTCCACATATTATTGAAGGACCCTTTGATCGCTACAGTGCACTTGACAAACAGTTCAGAGAACCGCACTATATTGATTATGATGTCGTTAAAAACGGTGCTCTGCTGATGCTTTTCGGTTTATTCAAAAAGCTTGTCATTGCCGACAGAATAGGTCTGATTGCATCCGGAGTATTTGAAAAACCCGATGAATTCAGCGGAACTGCTGTAATAATTGCAATTATATCCTATACAATTCAGCTTTACTGCGATTTTTCAGGATGTATTGATATAGTTGCAGGTGTCAGCGAAATGTTTGACATAAAGCTTGCCGAAAACTTCAGGCAGCCGTTTTTTGCACGTTCTATCAATGAATTCTGGAGAAGATGGCATATTACGCTCGGTCTGTGGCTGAAAGAATATGTATTCTACCCTGTCAGCCTTTCAGGAAGCTTTAAAAAAGTAAATACCTTTGCAAAAAAACATATAAAAAATGAATATTTTGTTCAGATGATACCTGCTGCTTATGCATTATTCTTTGTATGGTTCTGTAACGGAATATGGCATGGCTCAAGCGGAAAATATATATTCTACGGACTTTACTATTACTTACTGATGATGCTCGGCGAATCCACAAAGCCGATAACAGACAAGCTTTGTACAAAGCTTAAAATCAACAGAGAAACAAAGCCTTATCATCTGTTCCAGATGGTGAGAACATTCATTATAGTTAATGCAGGTATGCTTATTTTCAGAAGTGCCACCATTTCCGAAAGCACAAATCTGTTTTTACAGATGTTCAAATCAGTAGGATTTACCGATTTACTGCAAAGGGAAGCAATACCGCATATCTCCTTCAGGGATTATCCTGTAATTCTGATTGGTATTGCCGTTGTATTTATCATAGGTTTACTGAAAGAAAAGGGACATAATATCAGAGAGGAGCTGGCACAAAAACCGCTTATATTAAGATGGGTACTTTATCTGCTGCTGATATTCTCAATTTTAATTGTCGGTATGTATGGCAACAATGCAGGCGGTGAAGCAGCTGCAATCTATGCACAGTTTTAGAAGAAAGTAAATATATATTTATGAAAAACAAAAAGAAAAATCTATATGGACTCAGAAACGCTATAATATTTACAATTATATTTATATTTTTGTTTGTAACTGCATCCAATGTGCTGTTGCCTAAGGTTAAGGATGATGCTACTAAAAAACCGATTAATATGATACGTTCCTGCAATGTCCTTGAAAAAAACACTGTTGATGTTGTAATTTTAGGCAATTCCAATGCGTACCGCGGAATAAATCCAATGAAAATATGGATGGACTGCGGAATTACCTCCTGCCTGATCGGTCATTCATTTATTTCTGAGCCTGAGGCCTATCACAGAGCCAAAAGCTTTTTAGATAATCAGTCACCGAAAATGCTTGTTCTTGAAACAGACTGTTTATTTGACACAGGCAATGAATTTGACGAACAGGGTAATCTCATATACAAGGATGAAGAAGTTGAAGAAACAGGCTTTGGAATAAGTGCCATACAGAATAAGCTGGATGAAGCCGAGCAGGAAATACTGGCAGCTCTTAACAGCAAATACCCCACAATCAAATTCAATTACAGATGGAAACAGCTTACACTCAGGGAGCTTACAAATATTTCAAATCAGCGTGCCTTTACTTCCAGAGGGTTTTTAACAAGCAAGCATATAAAGCCATTTGTATATGGTGATACTTATATGGACCGAAACGATAAAGCAAAAGAGCCTATCGACAGTCTTCATTTAAAATACTTCAATAAAATAATTGACCTTTGCAAGGAAAAAGACATAAAGCTCGCACTTGTTACTATACCGTCAGGCTATAGCTGGAATATGCGCAAGCACAATACCGTCCAGGAGCTTGCAAAGGAAAACGGTCTTAGCTATATTGATTTTAACACAAGAAGTGACCTGATACCGACCTTTGACTGGACTAAGGACACAAAGGATGAGGGGCTGCATCTGAATAACACAGGTGCAAGCAAAATTACAGCAGCCTATGAAAAGCTTCTGAAAAATAAATACGGCTTAAAACCGACAAAGCTTACCGATGAACAAAGGGAGGTATGGAACAGCGATACCGAAATTTTCTATGAAATAAATTTCAACTTCCCTAAAGAAAAAACAAGAAAAATATTGGAGAAAAATCAAAAAAATTTTAAATAAAAGCTATGAAAAACACTAAGAAAAATATGAAAGGTTTAGTACGTTCATTATCATTTATTCTTGTATTCTGCCTTATTTTTGCTTACTGCTCTAACGTCTTTTCACCTAAGGGCAAAACAGATTCTACGGGAATGTCATCCTGTATCACAGGTGCATACAAGGCTGAGGCAAAAAACTCAATTGACGTGATGATGGTCGGAAATTCCGATATTTACAGAGCAATTAATCCCATTCAGATATGGGAGGACAAAAGAATAACAACCTGCGTAATGGGTATGCCCAGCATTACCACTGCTGAGATTTATCACAAGCTGGTTGAGATGTTCAAATATCAGTCACCCAAGCTTGTCGTTTTTGAAACGGACTGTATGTTCACAACAATCAACAAATTTGATAAAAACGGCAATCTTGCTGAGGATGATAACAAGCGAACAATCAAACAGGGTATCGCCTATGGCATAAAAAAATTTCACGAGAATTTTACAAATGTTGACGAAGCTATCATCGCAGGAATCAACTACAAATTCCCTTTGATGAAATATAATTACAGATGGAAGGACCTTAACAAAAACGATTTTGTTAACCTCAGAGGCAAGTATAAATTTATTGCAAAGGGCTTCATTGCTGATAAAAAGGCACAGCGCTTTGAGCACGGCAAAACATACCTTGGCAAACAGAACTCAAAAGCAGAAGAAATTGACAGAAACACGCAAAAGTATTTTGACAAAATCCTTGACCTTTGTCAAAAACATAATTGCCGCCTTGCATTGGTTTCAATTCCTGCAGGCACAAGCTGGAATTACAGCAAGCACAATGCTGTTAAAGAGCTTGCAGCAAAAAACAATTTAATTTTCATAGATTATAATACTGATATGAATAAAATTGATAATTTCAACTGGGAAACGGATACAAAAGACGGCGGCAATCACCTTAACTACAGTGGTGCAGTAAAGGTTACATATGCTTTTGAGCAGGAGCTGACCGACACATTTAATCTTACGCCCAGTGAGCTCAGCGAGGATGTTATCAGCAGTTGGAACGAGGATACCGAAAGATTTTACAGCGAGGTTATAAACGAGGAATAATGTTCACTAAGTCACCACCTGAAATTTATTATGAAAAAATCGGAACAGGCAAACCGCTTATTTTCCTGCACGGCAACAAGGAGGATCACACAATTTTCAATAAGCTGACAGCTTCATTAAAAAACAGCTTTACCGTATATTCTATTGACAGCAGAGGTCACGGCAAAAGCAGCAGCACCGAAACTCTTCATTACACGGATATGGCAGATGATGTACTGCGCTTTATTGATGAGCTAAAGCTTGAAAAGCCTTGCTTCTACGGCTTCAGTGATGGCGGAATTATAGGTCTGCTCTGCTGCATCAAAAGACCTGATGCTTTTGAAAAAATGATCATATCCGGTGCAAACATCACACCAAACGGCTTAAAGCCATTAATCCGTTTGGGTTCGGAAATATCATATTTCTTTAGCCACGACAAACGCACAAAAATGATGCTGACTGAACCGAATATTACTGTCAGCGAACTAAAAAAAATCAAATGCCCCACTCTTGTTTTGGCAGGAGAATTTGATATAATACGCAAAAAGGAAACACATCTGATTGCTGACAGTATACCAAACTCAACCTTGAGAATCATAAAGGGTAAGGGTCATGGTGATTATGTCGTAAATTCTGATTATTTAAGAGGTACAATAACCGAATACATATTATGAAAAAGCCTTACGGACAAAATCCGTAAGGCTTCACTTTTATACTTTTTCTTTGATTGGCACCCATATTTCACTTTTGTAATCATCAGATGTCATATTACCTGCACTGTATGCCTCAATATTAAACTCATATGTCAGCTCATATTCACCGGACGGCACAAACTCACTGGCAATAGTATGCCAAGCCTGCTGCATAGCCTGCGGCATGGGTCCGACACATTCAAACACCACCCAGGTTCTTGCAGGAATTGTGTTAATTCTGTAGCCCTCAGGCACTTCGACATCAGAAGCACAAGTGCAGCCGATTGCGTAATCAAACAGTTCAGCGGAATACCCGGAATGATGATTGTAGCATATTCCAAGCAAATCCTTGCTGCCGGACAAATTACTGAGCAGGGTCTTGACTGTACCATCCTGCCAGCTTCTTGTCCAAAATTCCGGTATAGTATTTTTGTTGTTGTCATTGTCCACCATATGCTGTTCAACCTTTTCAAGCACGGTGAAGGCATCCTTTTTTACAATCCTGTAATTGTCCTTTTTGAAATTTTCCATAAAACCACCTCTTAATGTTATTGATACGGAAAGAGGAGAAAAATATTTCAGCTTATCACCGCATTCTCTTGCACCTGATGGTGTAATGCCGTGAAACTCCTTGAATGCTCTTGTGAAGCTTTCAGGCGTCTCATATCCATATTTAAGAGCAATATCAATTACCTTAGCCTTTTGCTGCAAAAGCTCACTGCCGGCAAGTGTGAGCCGTCTGTATCTGACATAATCTCCCACGGTATAACCACACAAAGCACTGAAAATCCTTTGAAAATAATAGCTTGACATACAGGCTTTTTGTGCAAGACAGGAATAGTCAATCTCATCTGTCAAATGATCTTCAATATAATTGATTGCATTCTGCAGACTATCGGTAATATTCATAAGCCTCTCCTTTCCGCTGACCCGATGATTTCGGGTACATCAGCATTTTACTAAAAAGCAGTTTAATAATCCTGATATTTTATGCACACTTATATCAGATATCAGCAAAAAACGGAGTATAAAAATACTCCGTTTAAATTTATTTTTTTGCTGTATTTTCCTGATTTCTGAACACAACCAGCTTGTCATAAATAAATTCAGTTATCATATTACAAGCCATTGTTACGCCGAGAACAACATATTCAATTGCTGAAAAATCAGCAAATCTTGCAGTAAAGTAATTACCCAAAACAACAGTAACAGGGGTAAACACCGCATAAAAAGCAAGAACCTTAAGCATTGCAATCGGCACATTAGCGGCTGATTTAAAGGTGAATTTTCTGTTAAAAGTAAAGTTCCATATAACAGAAAGCAGCAATGCAATCAGATACATCGGACCGTATTCATTTTCCATAATCCTTGCAAAAGTGTCATTGCTTTCAAGCGCCCTTTGCATAAAAGGCAGTTTAATAAGCACCTCATTCATCAAAGTAAAGCTGAGCACCTGAATAATCCCTGCAGATGCAGAAAAGAGTGCAAACTTAATAAACTGAAGAATGCTTTTTGATTTATTATCATCTTTAGAGTTTTTATCACTCATATTATCACCCTGATTTCATTGTAACAGACATAGTTAAACATTGCAAGAAAAATAAAAAATAAAAGCACATTCATTACGAACGTGCTTTTAAACTAATGTATTGTAAAATTATTCCTGTGCAGGAGCGCCAACAGGGCAAACACCTTCGCAAGCGCCGCATTCAATACAAGTGTCAGCATCAATAACGAACTTACCGTCACCCTCTGAAATAGCACTTACAGGACATTCAGCAGCACAAGCGCCGCATGAGATACAATCATCTGAAATTGCGTATGCCATTATAGATACACCTCCTACATCATCAAGCTATACCAATAATATAAC
>VSOH01000054.1 GCA_009774735.1 Clostridiales bacterium | reverse complement strand
ATTTAGTTTATTATCTCATATAATATGTAATTAATCAACATTTATTTCTTGAAAATATTAAAACCATATGATAAATTATTTATTGAAAACGATATTTTCAATTAAAAACAGAAAGGATTTATATATATGAACTTACCAAACGACCCTTTTATGCTGCTTAGTATAATTAATACAAAGCTGAGAGATTTTTACAAAAATCTTGATAATCTGTGCGAGGATACAAACATTAATAAGGAAGAGCTTTGTGAAAGGCTGAAGGCTGCAGGCTTTGAATATGACAAAGATTTAAATAAATTCTGTTAAAAGTATTGACATTTTTTTCCATATGTGTATAATCTAAATTGTAATCATTACAATTTAGATTATGCGAGTGGTGATAACTTGAATATAGATATAATCAAAGAAACATTCAGACAAAAGGGTCTGAAGGCAACGCCACAGCGAATAGCGGTATATGAATTTCTTGTTGAAAACAGAATTCACCCTGATGTTGAAACTGTTTACAGTCAGGTCATCAAAAGCAATCCTTCATTTTCAAAAACAACAGTTTATAACTGCTTAAAGGATTTGTCCGGCTGCGGATTGCTTATCCCGGTTATGATTGACAACGAAAAAATAAGATATGATGCCGATATCTCTTTTCATGGTCATTTCAAGTGTGAAAAATGCGGCAGCATATTTGATTTTAAATGTGTTGATACTATAACTGAGGGTATTGAAGGCTTTGAAATAAAGCAAAAAGATGTATATTACAGCGGTCTATGCAATCACTGTAAAAATAAATAATTAATTTTAAAGGAGTAATGTAAAATGGCAAAGAAGTATTTTTGTCCCGTTTGCGGCTATGAAAGTGACGAGCCAATTGAAATCTGCCCTGTTTGCGGCGTAAAAATGCAGGAGAGAAAGGACGATGTAACTGCTTGGGCTGCTGAGCATCAGGTAGGTATTATCGACGGCGTAAGCGAGGAAATCGTTCAGGGTCTTCGTGATAACTTCAACGGCGAGTGCAGTGAGGTTGGTATGTACCTTGCAATGGCAAGAGTAGCTTTCAGAGAGGGCTATCCTGAAATCGGTCTTTACTGGGAAAAGGCAGCTTATGAAGAGGCTGAGCATGCTGCAAAGTTTGCTGAAATGCTTGGCGAAGTTGTAACAAACTCAACAAAGAAAAATCTTGAAATGCGTGCTGCAGCAGAAAACGGTGCTACACTCGGCAAAACAGAGCTTGCAAAGCTTGCAAAGGCTGCAGGTCTTGATGCTATCCACGACTCAGTGCATGAGATGGCAAGAGATGAGGCAAGACATGGTAAGGCATTTGAAGGTCTTCTCAAGAGATATTTTGCTGACTAATTCAATAATGTTAATGGGTACGGTTGCTAAACCGTACCTTTTTTTGCCTCATCTCTTGCCAAGCCTATCCAAATTTTGAAATCGTAGATTGATAAAATTTGGGAGAAAAGGTCCGGGGGACCTTTTCGTAGAGGGTTGCACATCGGACCGAGGCAAGACACGGTAAGGTATATCCAAGTTGCTACAAAACAGTCCACAGGACTGTTTTTCCCAAATCATAGATTTGGAGCAACGGTCTCTTGCACTTCGTGCAATTCACTCTTCTCAAGAGATATTTTGCTGACTAATTCAATAATGTTAATGGGTACGGTTGCTGAACCGTACCTTTTTTTGCCTCATCTCTTGCCAAGCCTATCCAAATTTTGAAATCGTAGATTGATAAAATTTGGGAGAAAAGGTCCGGGGGACCTTTTCGTAGAGGGTTGCACATCGGACCGAGGCAAGACACGGTAAGGTATATCCAAGTTGCTACAAAACAGTCCACAGGACTGTTTTTCCCAAATCATAGATTTGGAGCAACGGTCTCTTGCACTTCGTGCAATTCACTCTTCTCAAGAGATATTTTGCTGACTAATTCAATAATGTTAATGGGTACAGCTTTTATGCTGTACCCTTTTTATTTTACATAGACCAATACTTTAACGAATTATGAATTTTTAGTAATATTTAGAAAAAACTATTGACAAAACTGAAAAATGGATATACTATAAATACAGAGTTAGCACTCGGATAGTGAGAGTGCTAACAGATAAATTTCAAAAGAGGTGGAGGGTTTGATAAGCGAAAGACGTCTGGCAATACTCAATCTGATCATTGAGCATTACCTTAACACCGGCGAACCTATGGGTTCAAAAACTTTATGTCAGCTTCTCCCCTATTCGGTTTCAAGTGCCACAGTTAGAAATGAAATGGCATATCTGTCCGAGCTTGGTTTACTGGAGCAGAGACACACCAGCGGCGGCAGAGTTCCAAGCAAAGCATCATACAGATATTATATCGACAGCCTGATGGAGAAAAAAAGCATCAGCAATTATGATGCTCGGAAAATCAACGAGGAATTATCCGTTAATGCAGGCGACCCCGAAAGGTTGTTAAGTGATGCCGCAAAACTGATTTCTTCTTACACGAACTGTGTAGGCTTCAGTTGTGCACTAAAGGATGAGCTTGACTGCATACAGGGTGTTGATCTTATTCCCGCAGGCAATTCAAAAGCAATGCTTGTTATGCTTACAGTAGGCAGCAAAATCAAATCATCACTTATAAATATGCCCTGTGCTATAGATGATGATTTAAGGTTTTTGTTTTATGAGGTTATGAACAGATTGTTCATAGGAACACCTCTTACAGACGTTAACCTGTCACTTGTTCAAAGCTCAATACTGATTGCAAAAAGCAGAGTATTTGATTTACTGCCCGCACTCACATCTCTTTGCTCACTGTGCAGCGAGGCTTCACAGAGCAAACTGGGTCTTGAGGGGGAAACAAATCTTCTGTCACACGACGAGCTTGGCAGTGACGTATACAGACTGCTGTCATTCTTAACAGATAAATCACAGATAATTAATCTTATTAAGCAGTTTTCAAAAGGCAATGTTAAAACAGCACTGTTTATCGGTGACGAAAATCCGCTGTACGAAATGAAGAACACATCAACCATTCTTTCAAATTTCACCTACGGCAATAATCAAAAAGCAGCATTGGGTATGATTGGCTCAACCAGAATTGATTACAAGCACATCATCCCGGTTGTTAAATATATTTTAAACACAGTTGACACATTACTCTCAAAGGGAGGTACGATATGAGCAAAAAAAACAGCAAGCCTGCTCCTGAAAAAGAAGAGGAAAAGGTTGAAGAGGATGTAAACACCACTGAAGAAACAGTGGAGGAAAATCCGCTTGAAAAGGAATTGGCAGACACCAAGGAGCAGCTTTTAAGGCTGACAGCCGAGTATGCAAATTTTAGAAAGAGAAGTGAAAAGGAAAAAAGCGAAAGTTTCACCTTTGCCACTGCCAAAGCAGTAGGCGAAATTCTCAGCGTAGTTGACAATCTCGAAAGAGCATTATCAAATGAGCAGGAGGACTATGAGGGACTGAAAAAGGGCGTTCAAATGACCTTTGACGGACTTATGGCATCCCTTGAAAAATTAGGCGTAACCGTCTACGGCGAAAGCGGTGATCAGTTTGACCCTAACTTCCACAACGCAGTAATGCATATTGAGGATGAAAATCTGGATGAAAACGTAATCACAGATGTTTTCCAAAAAGGCTACAGAATAAATGATAAGGTCGTAAGACCTGCAATGGTTAAAACAGCTAACTAATTTAATTACATTATTATAGGAGGACAAATATTATGTCAAAAATTATCGGTATTGATTTAGGTACAACAAACAGTTGCGTAAGTGTTATTGAAGGCGGCGAGCCTGTAGTAATCACGAATGCAGAGGGTGCAAGAACAACTCCGTCAGTCGTTGCATTCTCAAAAGACGGCGAAAGAATGGTTGGTAATGTTGCAAAGCGTCAGGCTATCACAAATCCCGACAAGACAATCGCATCAATCAAAAGACATATGGGCTCAGACTACAAGGTAACAATCGACGGCAAGGCTTACACTCCACAGGAGATTTCCGCTATCATTCTGCAGAAGCTTAAGGCTGATGCCGAGGCTTATCTCGGTGAAACCGTAAGCGAGGCTGTTATCACCGTTCCTGCATACTTCACAGATGCACAGCGTCAGGCAACAAAGGACGCCGGCAAAATCGCAGGTCTTGAGGTTAAGAGGATTATTAACGAGCCGACAGCTGCTGCACTTGCTTTCGGCATTGACAAAGAGGATGACCAGAAGGTTATGGTTTATGACCTCGGCGGCGGCACCTTTGACGTTTCAATCATCGAAATGGGTGACGGTGTACAGGAGGTACTTGCAACAGCAGGTAACAACCGTCTTGGCGGTGACGATTTCGACAAAAAGGTTATGGACTGGATTGTTGCTGAATTCAAGAAAGAAAACGGCATTGACCTTGCAGCAGACAAAATGGCTATGCAGAGAGTCAAAGAAGCTGCTGAAAAGGCAAAGATTGACCTTTCAGGTATGACAACTGCACAGATTTCTCTTCCGTTCATCACAGCAGATGCAACAGGTCCTAAGCACCTTGAGTTAACACTCACAAGAGCTAAGTTCAACGAAATGACCGCTGACCTTGTTGAAGCTACAATGGGTCCTGTTCGTCAGGCAATCAGCGACTCAGGCTTATCAATGAGCGAAATTGACAAGGTACTCCTTGTCGGCGGTTCAACAAGAATCCCTGCTGTTCAGGAAGCTATTCAGAAATTCAGCGGCAAAGAGCCGTTCAAGGGCATCAACCCTGACGAGTGCGTATCAATGGGTGCTGCTTTACAGGGCGGTGTACTCGGCGGTGATGTTAAGGGTCTTCTCCTTCTTGATGTCACTCCCCTTTCACTGGGTATCGAAACAATGGGCGGTGTAAACACTGTTATCATTGAAAGAAATACAACTATCCCAACAAAGAAAAGTCAGATTTTCTCAACTGCTGCTGACAACCAGACATCAGTAGAGGTTCACGTTCTTCAGGGTGAAAGAGAATTTGCCAAGGACAACAAAACACTTGGTATGTTCCACCTTGACGGCATCCTCCCTGCAAGACGCGGTGTTCCGCAGATTGAGGTAACATTCGACATCGACGCTAACGGCATCGTTCACGTATCAGCAAAGGACCTTGGCACAGGCAAGGAACAGCAGATTTCTATCACCGCATCATCAAATATGAGCAAGGATGATATCGACAAGGCTGTTCGCGAGGCTGAGCAGTTTGCCGAAGAGGATAAAAAGAAGAGAGAGGCTATCGACATCAGAAACAACGCTGATCAGATGGTTTACCAGACTGAAAAGATGCTGAGCGAGGATGGCGACAAGTTCTCTGCTGATGATAAGAGCGCACTCGAAACAAAGGTTGCAGCACTTAAAGAGGCTCTTCAGGGCGAAAACCTTGATGCTATCAAGTCAGCACAGGAGGATTTACAGAACAAGTTCTACGAGGTTTCACAGAAGCTTTATGAGGCTGCTCAGGCTGCAGGAGCTAATCCGAATGCAGGTGCAGGCTTTGATCCTAATCAGGCTGCAGGCGGTGCAGACGCAGGCTATACCGATGCAGATTACACAGAGGTTGACGATAACTAATAGTTAGAATATAATATAAATGGTGGGACACACAACTGTCCCACCTTATAATTAGTTAAGAGAGAATCAGTGTGAAAATCACACTAATTCAATTGTATCGCCCTCAAAATTTGCCTGTGGCATAATTTTGAGATGGCTGAATTTCCGTTATACGCCTTGTCCGGCTACAACAAGACGTATATTTGATTTTTAATTTACTTTTGTAGCCAGAAAAGGCTACGGAAATTATTATGGCAGAAAATAAGAGAGATTATTATGAGGTCCTCGGTGTTTCAAAGAGCGCAAGTGAAGATGAAATAAAAAAAGCCTACAGAAAAACTGCTAAAAAATATCATCCGGACTTAAATCCCGATAATGCAGAAGCTGAGGCTAAATTCAAGGAATGCAACGAAGCATATGAGGTACTCAGTGACCCACAAAAAAAAGCAAGATATGACCAGTTCGGCTTTGCGGGAGTTGATCCTAACTATGGTGCCGGCCAGGGCGGATACGGAGGCGGCTTTGGCGGTGGTTTTGGCTTTGACGGAGATATCGACCTCGGCGACATCTTTTCATCCTTTTTTGGCGGCGGAGGCGGCTTTGGAGGAAGAAATCCGAATGCTCCCCAAAGAGGACGTGATATTCAGTCAAGTGTAACCCTCACCTTTGAGGAAGCTGCAAAGGGCTGCAAAAAGACTATCGAGGTTATGCGTGTTATGGACTGCAGCGACTGTCACGGCAGCGGCGCAGCAGCAGGCACAACACCCCAGACCTGTCCCGAATGTCAGGGCAGAGGTACTATAAACATTCAGCAGCGAACACCTCTCGGCGTAATGAGCACACAGCGTACCTGCAACAGATGCGGCGGCACAGGTAAGGTTATTACCACCCCATGCAAAAAATGTAACGGCAAGGGTAAAGTCAGGACAAAGAAGAAAATCGACATCAATATCCCTGCAGGCATCGACAACAATCAGGTTGTTAATGTGCGTGGATTCGGTAACGACGGCTCAAACGGCGGTCCGGCCGGAGATTTAAAGGTTGTTGTCAATATCAAGCCACATGCTTATTTCAGACGTGACGGATATGATGTTCATTACAGTAAGCATATTTCAATAGTTCAGGCAACGCTTGGTGCTGATGTTGAAATACCGACACTTGACGGCAATGTAACACTGAATATTCCTGCAGGCACACAGCCTAATGAGGTATTCACCTTAAAAGGCAACAAGGGCATTCAGAGGCTCAACGGCATGGGCAAAGGCGAGGAATATGTAACAATCGTTGTTGACATCCCTAAAAACGTAAGTGATGAGCAGAAAAAACTGCTTAATGATTTTGATAAATCCTACACTCCCCCAAAGCCTAAAAAAAGAGGCTTTTTCAGATAAGAGCAAACCCAGGGTGAAATCACCCTGGGTTTGCTCTTATCCATATAGATAGCAGAACATTCTTTTTTATTTGGAATTTGATTTCTTATTACCAATCATTTTTATAAGAAATACTAACGGAATAATCGGTGCAATATGCAAAACTATTCTGCCAAATATCGACGGTGCCAAATCATACGGCTCAGAAAGATTGAATAAAGCATGGTTCATATAGTATTCCGCTTTTTGGCTCAAAATACCAAATGAATCTCCAAAAAACAAGAAAGTTTCAATTACCCATATATTAGAAATAACGAAAGAAAAAATTAAAAAAACTGCAAATTCTATTTTTAAATGATTTTTAAGCGTATACAGAGATATAAACACAAGAAAGAAAATATAAAGCAATAAAAATACAATTTCTGAAATAAAATCATATTTAATATGATTGGCAATTTTATCAAACGAATAGAAAACAAAAATAAACATAGCTATTGATATCAATGCCACGATATGGCTTATCTTTGATTTATCTATTTTCATAGTATAGCCCTCCAATTGCTGCATTATATCAGCATGATTAACTGTTATCATTAATTTGAGAAATTTTTGCTTTCATATACAGTTTATACTCCACCCAAAAAAGCTTTCAAAAAAGTATATGTCAGTCTTTGCGTTTCTAATAATCTACTAATATCACCGGGTTTCTTTTTTAATCTGTTCTTTGCTGAATTGGTCCATAATTTGTGTTTTTCAAGTTGTTGATACTTTAGAACATATATTAATGTCGAGTGTGTCGAATCATACATAGCTAACAAAACTGCATATGATGTAGAAGGATAATCCTTATCCAGAGCAGCACAGTATTTGCCCAACCTATAAGCATCTTTTTTTGAAAATCCGCATTATCAACAGGATCATTACAGCAATATGCAAAGAGATTTGTGCCAATTTGTTCTTCTCTACACTCATATGCTATATCTATATCATCCGCATTGATAAAACGGCAGATTGATGGGTCATAATAACGGGATTGGAGATAATAGTAACCTGTTTCGCTGTCAAGATAATAACCACGATAGCGGAGCGAGTTTGCATTTGTTATTTTTATTGTACAGATTTTGTAAATTTTTGTCAACATCTAATTTGATTTGAATATTTAAAACCCGGAGCAATATTACTCCGGGCTACTCATAAACTCATTCGACTCGTACAACGGTAAATGTTTTATAAATATTTTTCAAAATTTCAATCATATTTTCTGTTTTGGATATACCTTTATTAACGTATACATATACATCAATGTCCAAAGAACTATTGGAACTTATATCATATGTCGGTTCTAAATCAATACAACTTTCAATCAAATAAAAATCATCATTTTTAACAACCTTCTCGTTAAAAATACATACCGAAAAATCATTGTTATTTGTTATTTTATATTTTACTTTTACGAGCTTATAG
>VSOH01000053.1 GCA_009774735.1 Clostridiales bacterium | reverse complement strand
GGTTATTATTTTATTGCCCATATCTTTATTAAGGAATATGGTTAGCAGTGCCGTTGCGGCAATTGCGGCAATAGTCAACAGTGTGTTGTTAACGGCAAAAGAAATTGATGAGATAATAATTGAAAGGATTGAAAGGATAACAGTTTTAAACTGATATTTTATTTTTATTATCTTGCAGATTTCTTTATGACGCATTACGGCAATCAATAAATATGCAACCATTGTTGAAATGGATGCTGCATACAGTCCGATAAAATGAATTAGCGATAAATTGATAACTAAATTAGCAATTGCAGAAAAAACAGTTGTTTTTGCAATATATTTTGTATGCTTCAATGCACCGAACAGTGAGCCGTAAAGATTTCCGACAGTATGAAAAAGAGCGGAAATCAATAGTATCAGAATATGGTAATAGGCATCATTATAGCTTTCATTAACAAGTATTTTAAATGCAAGAGGAAGTGCAGCAATAATAACTGCACAGCAGCAACTGAAAAGACCGATGCTTTGATTCATTATTTTTGAATAGTATTGATCCCTGTCCTCACTGTTCATAGTTTCTGCAGCATTTTCAGACCATGAAATCTGAAATACATTTGTCAAGGTTATAAATAAGCTGGGGAATTTATTTGCTAAAGCATAGATACCGTTAAATGAATAGCCTAAAAAATAGGTAACAATTAATCTGTCGGATACATTAACCAGCCACCAGCATAGTGTATTCGGCACCATTGGCAGGGAGTATTTCAGCAATTCATTAAGATTTTCTTTATCAAAATGCTTTAAGCTGATATATTTGTACAATCTGCAGGAGAAAAAGCCCACTGCTGTCGCAATAACATTACCTATTATTGTAGCGGTGAGCATACCCTCAATATGCCAGTTAAAGCCCGCAATAAATATAACATTAAATGCAATCTGGCTGCTTGCAGCAAGGAAGCTGATTAAGGTGTAAATGCCTATATTTCCCAGTCCGCGTACAATCTGACAGATTATTGAGCCATACAGCGTCGTAATTATATTGAAAATCAGGTACTTTGTATAACCAAAATGTGCAATATGCGTGATTGGAATTGTTATTGCAATTCCTGCGACAAGTGTTACAGTGACAGTTAACAAGGCGGTGCTGATATATTTTTTCTTTTTAATCTCATCCGTTCTGCAGTCTATTAAAAATCTGAATATACCCTGTTCAAACTGTATTGAGAGTGTATATGTAATTAGTGTAATAATTGTGTTGACTAAATCAACCGTTCCGTATTCTTCCGTGCTTAAAATTGAAGTGTACAACGGCAGAAGCAGAAAGCTGATTCCCTTTGTACACATCGTTCCGAATCCTATAATGGCAGTGTTTTTTAATAGCTTTGATTCCCTCGTCATTATGCGTTAGCTCCAAATAAATATTTTTTTATTTTTCTGATTGTTCGTCCGGGGAAGCCCAATATTACAACCAATTTATACGCAGTTTTTTCGCCGAAAATTTTAGTGAATTTTTGCTGACGTAATCTCCATTTCTTGTCAAAATCAGTAAGCCACGACATACTGTACCGATGAATGCTGTATGTGTTTTCAGTGCAGTTCAATTCACCGGTTGTAGAGTTGAGCGGGCAGAAATATTCTGTAGGATAAAGCGTTATGCCAAGTACATTCTGCATTTGGTCGTTCATTAAAGCACCGTTTTCTGTAAGAACCTTGGAGTTAATAATAGGGCAGTTTGTTTTCTCTGCACTTAGCTGATTTCCCCTTTTATCAACAAATTCCAAATTGTCATAGGAGTCACGCAGTAATTTAATACCTTTTTGATGCGGGATCGCTCCGAAACCCAGACCTGTTGCAACAACACGTCCTTTTTCAAAGCCCATAAAGGCTTCATTTTCCAGTAGTATATCAAGACTTTTCACAAGCTCAACATCTGTATCAAGGTATATACCGCCGTTGTTGTAAATGATGTCGAGTCTTGCGTAATCAGATACAAATGCCCATTTTTTCATATCATAGGCTTGTGAAATGAATTTGTTTTTTCTGATATCGTAATTAGATTCATCCCACCTGATTATTTCATAATCAGGGCAGAATTTTTTCCAGCTCTCAATGCATTTTTTATCCTTTTCAGGTATGGGATTACCGCCGAACCAACAGTAATGAATTTTTTTAGGTATCATAGCTGCACCTGAGTTTTCTTTCGTTTTTTAATTAATCTAAATCTTTTATTCTTTGAGCCGGTGCTCCTGCATATAAGCCGTTAGGGTATGTGCTTTTTGTAACTATACTGCCGGCTGCTATAACGCAACCGTCTTCAATAGTTACGCCGGGTAAAATCGTACTGTCTATACAAATCCAACATCCTTTTTTTATAACAATAGGAGCAAGAAATGTTTTTCCTGCACGACAGGCTTTTGACCCGATATTGTGAGAAACTGTACAAAAATGCACATTTGGTCCAATCATAACATTATCTTCTATGGTAACGCTGCCGCCGTGAAATCCATCTTCAAATTGACAGTATTTATTAATGAAAACATTTTCACCTATAGTTATGTTATTAAGGGTGGATTTGATACCTTCATTTATATTTGATGTTTTTGGAAGCGTTATGCCGGATAGTTTTAATGTGAGCCTTCTAAGATTCATCGGCATTTTAAATCTTGAAATACGTAAAAATAAATACTGTATTTTATTCATTTATTTACCCTCGCATTTGCTTAATGGATTTAAGCCACATTTTAAGCTTTGTATAATCGTTTCTCAGCTTGAATTCAAGCTCCTCTCGGAAGGTGCCGACCTTCCAGATTTTGTCCTTTTCAGCTCTCAGCTTTGCGGCATTTGCTTCAACAGTATCCCAATAGGGATAAAAATAAAGCTCTGTTATTCTGCGGAGTACTTTTTTATCTTTGTCAAAGCGTTCCTTTTCAAGCAGGTTAAACCGTTCCTGAGGGTCCCAGTTAAGGTCATAGAATTCCTCACTGTCTGTACGTTTGTTATAGATATATTTATATCTGTCACTGATAACAGCGAACTTTCTGTCAGGCTGTGCATAATACTGAGAGTCAACAAAAACATAATCCCTTTTTACAATCTCGTCATTCAGGAGAAGTCTGATTAAATCCACGTGTGATGTAATATGGTCAACTCTTTCAATATCGTGAATTCTCGGAGCAATCAGCGGAACACGGCAGGTAGGCTCATAAACGTGAAAGCCATAGCCCGGTATATCCTTGTGCATATTCATATGACCGTGATCGGCAGTTACATAAATATTTTCGTCGCCGTATTTTTTTCGGATAAAGCCTAATATGCTGTCAAACACATCAATGTCATCGCCATAGCAGCAGCGTCCTCTGATAACGTGGGGGAGGTGCAGCCAGATAAAAAGCTTTTCACTGTCCTCAATTGAATTAAGCTCAGTGTATATTTTGTTTATTGTTAAGTTCAGCAGGTCATCATTTCTTTTCAGTGTCACATTTTTCGGGCGGTGAACACCTGACTGCTGCTGCATTTCAACAATATGTATTTTTGTTTTGCTTTCGTCACCGAATTCCCTTACATATGGATAAGCACCTCTCATATAGTCAGGGGACCAGATTATGTGGCATTTGTAGCCTTCCTTCTGAAGAATAGAAAAAATGCTTTCCTTTTCATTTGGTTCAACACTTGTATAGCGTTTTCTTTTTTCAAAGGTATGGCAGTATTCACCTGTGAGCATACTGCTGAATACCATAGATGTTGATGCTGCTGAGGTGTGGTGGTTATAAAATACTGTTCCCTTTTCTGCAAGCTCGTCAAGATTCGGCGTTTTCCAGTATTGATTGCCGAAAAGAGGAAGGTTTTCAATACTCATTGCATCCTTTGAATACAAAAAGATTATTTTTTTCATACTGCTGCCTTCTTAGTTTGTGTGGTTTTATTTTTTGCATTTTCTGCTCGGTATTCCCGTATTTTGATAAACAGCAATGAAAGTGTAAAGAATACCAGAAATGATATTTCACGTCTGAGAGAGCTGTTATAGACAATATTCATCATTGCCATAACGGACATGATAAGCGTGAAAATTGAATAGCTGTTCAGCTCTTTGACCCTTCTGTATTTAATTGCAAGTGCCATGATGAAAACAAAAATTCCAAAGAACATAAGCAATCCTGCGAAGCCTGTTTCAAGATAGAGCATAGAGGTAGAGATGTTACGGTATCCGATTCGCTCATACATTGTTGCAAAGGAGCTGTGGCACCATTTAAAGGTTTCGGATGATTCGCAGGCTCCCAATCCATATCCGATAAGCTTATTCAGAAGATTATCGTGGAAGAAGTAATCGTTAACCTGTGAAATTGCCGTTAGTCTTGAAATACGCAGATCGTTTTTACCGAAGTCGGTACGAGTATTATAATCAATAATACTTTGCAGTGATGTCATATTATCAATAGAATCACTGTTAACAAGTGCAAAAATTCTGAAACCGACATAAATTCCTGCTATGCCGAGTGCTACTGCAAGCAGTTTTTTGATAACAGAGCCTTTGTTACTGAATATGGTAGGGATAACAAATAACACTGCCAGCTCAAAGAAAAAGAATTTAAGCTCACTTATTGCTGCCATTATAATACTGCTGACTATAACGGCTGCAAGCGTGTAGGCGTTAATGTTTTTATGAATAAATCTGATAAAGCAGTAAGCGCAAATAACAACAAGATAAATATTCAGATATGCATTTGCACCCTGTTCAGTGCCGAACATACCGCTCAGAAAGTCATTTCTTTTATGCAGAACGAAAAATTCCACAAGACCGCAGAATACATTATATATCTGCAGTCTTACAACGTTTTTCATGATTCTGTCGACATCTTTTGTTTTTAAATTATCAATACAGATGAAGAAAAAGAAAATAAAGAAGAAGTTATTTCTTATACCCCATAGTATCTGACCTGTAGGAACTAATCTTATAAAAGCCATAGCAGTGATCGAAATCATATAAAATAAGATGTAGCCGGTCAGCTTGTTATAGTCCCTGTGCTTAAATAAAAAGGGTATTTTCTGCATTGAAAGTGCAGCCATTAAAATCAGATTGACATCAAGCAGATATCTTGTAATACTTGGTATACCTACTATACTTATAAGTGATTCAATCACTAATAAATAGTAAATCTGAAATTCAATCAGCTTTGATAAACGGAGTTTCATATTTAACCTCGAAAGTTATTTGCCGGCGGCAATTCTTCTTTTTGCCAAATCATCGGTTGTACCGATTTTTACGGCAGGGACACCGCCCCATATTTCCCCTGCGGGAACATCCTTTGTAACAACGGCACCTGCAGCAATTATTGCATTTGGTCCGATTGTAGTGTCATACATAAGTGTGGCGTCTGCGCCGATAACGCAGTTGTCAAGTATTTTGATTTCGCCAACATAATTTCTTGCCCGAATATTCTTGTATTCAGGACAGTTAACAAGCATATAGTTAATTACATCGTGTGTGATAAATCTCACGTTTGCACATATGTGAACATTATTGCCTATTGAAACAAGCTCAGGCTCAGATGGTATTTTATGTGAATAGTAAAGACTTTTTTCGCCGAATTGCTTGAATAATTTTGTTTTTCGCAAATAATCGCTTTTTTTGAATACTGATTTTGTTAAAAACATTTTCAGCATTATTTTATATCTTTTCAGTGCCGGATTGGACATATTTATCTGATTGCCTTTCGGATTGATTTTAAGTGGAGTAATTATCTCTTTAGCTGCTCTGCAATATCACTGTCAACAATTTCCTCACCGGATTTTGTTTTTAGCTGTTCACGGGAAAGCTCTGACAAGCCGTCATTTATTACAGCATTCATATCGCAGGTCGAAAGCTTGTCTAAATCCTCTTTGCTGATTTTGCCGTCCCTTAAATCACGGCAGATTTTATTCTCATACATTGAATATTTTTTCTCTTTAAAATATTTAAGAAATTTGTGCTTTATTACCCACATTGCAGGCTTCTGAATATATTTGTGCATAGCAGGGGATACGGAGCCGATCATCCAGCACTGCCTGTCACAATTACGCACCTTATTTCTTACCCTGTCGGCCTGCTCGCTGTTCCACAGTGTGTCCCAGTCTGTTTCATTAAGATTGCCCATAACCTCTTTTTCCTTAGTTCCGTTACAGGGCATAACATCACCATAAGGGTCAATGAAGAATGTGTCAAATGCCATATCACAGGGCAGTAAACGCTCCTGACCATATATATAATTTATTAAGCCGTGGTTGAAATAAGCACGGAACCATTTTTTCGGTGAATTTGATTTTAACAGCTCGTTAATAAGCTTTTCAAATTCCTTGGCAACCATCGGTCTGTCGTTAATGATGTTTTTTGCCTCAACAAAATAGAAGGAGTTATGGAGTGATGCTGTGGCAAATTCCATATTCATTTTATCGCTTAATTTGTAAAGCTCAACTAAATCCTTGGCATTTGCATCCTGAACAGTCATACCAAAGCCAACGTCCTTCATACCCATTTCAACAAGTTTTTTGAGTGTAGTGTATCCGCGGTTAAAGCCGTCATCAAGTCCTCGTATTTTATTGTTTGTCTGTTCCAGTCCCTCAATAGAAATTCTGATTCCTATATTCGGAAATTCTTTACACAACTCGATGATTCGGTCCGTGAAAAATCCGTTGGTTGAAATAACAATTCTGTCGCTTTTTTTATAAAGCTCACGCACTAAATCCTTTAAATCTTCACGTATAAAAGGCTCGCCGCCTGTTATATTTGTAAAATACATTGGTGGCAGCTTTTTTATTGTTTCAAGCGAAATTTCCTCCTCAGGCTTTGAAGGTTTTTTATATCTGTTGCACATATTGCAGCGTGCATTACAGCGGTATGTAACGATGACTGTTCCGTTTAATTTTTTCATTTGCTCTCCTAAGAATTATATATTGCCGTTAATTTGGTACAGTAGGCTTCAACAGTGTCAAAATTTTTATCAAGACAGTGCTGACTCATTAGTTTGCTGTCAATGCGGTTTATTGCTTCTGTCATTTTTTCCGTGTTGCCTGCTTCAAACAGGAAACCTGTTTTTCCGTCGTCAATCAGCTCCGGTATTCCCCCAATATCCGATGCGACAACAGGTGTGCCGTACATAATGCTTTCCATAACGGAAAACGGACAGTTTTCATACCATATACTTGGATAGACGGTGCATTTTGCCCCACGTATAAGCTGTTCAAGCTCAGCACCTGTTTTAAAGCCGATGTTCGTAAGGTTTGGTGCAGCATTAACCTCTTCCTCCATAGGACCTGAGCCTGCACATATAAAGTTTATCTCTTTCGCATTTATAAGAGTTTCAATGCCTTTTTCTTTAGCAAATCTTCCGAAATAGAGTATGTAATCCTTTTTTTCTGTCTGTTTTTTATCAACACTGTCAATAAAGTTATGAAGTGTAACTGTTTTATTTTTAAACAGGGGATTCGTATCTAATTTTGTTTTCATAAATTCACTGCAGCAAATAATATTGTCAATTCTGTCATATGTATTTTTGCTGTTGTATAGCTTTGCTTCTATCGTGCCAAGCAGACTTTTCAGTGTCGAGTCGTGAATGCATTTGTTTTTAGTACAGTTTGAAAAATTACCGCCGATGCATTTTTCACATATTTCATCATTGGTATACATCATATGATTTGGGCAAATCAATTGATAATCGTGTGCTGTATATACAAGCTTTGTTCTTCTGCCTGTGCGTTTGTCAAAGTCCTCAACAGCATAAATGATTGAGGGAGTCAGTTGAAAATTAAAGTTGTTCAGATGAACAACATCAGGCTGAAAATTATCAAGAACTATGTTCAGCTTTTCTCTTGCCTCGTTAGAATAAACTGTTTTCAGTGAATATTTGATTTTATCAAGTGCATTTGCCGTATGAAAATCCATACAGGATGTATATTGCTCAGCGTTGTTGCTGACGCATCTGTCCTTGTGCTCCATACCGAAGTATTCAACCTGATGACCGAGTGATGACAGATATTCACCGAGCTTGAACATATATGTTTCCGACCCGCCGTTGGGATAGAGAAACTTGTTAACCATTAAAATTTTCATTTACTCACCTTTGTATAATCTGAGTGTCCGGTCGACAACGGATGACCAGCTATATTTGCTGCATATAAAGCTGCTTGCATTTAACTTATAGCCGTCAACAAGCTGAGGGTTTTCAAGAAGTATCTGAAGCTGTTTTTGCAGTTCATCCTCATTGCCTTTTTCAAAATAGACTGCCTTGTCACAGCAAACCTCCGTGCATTCAGGTATATCTGAGGTTAAGCAGCAGTTGCCGTAGCTCATTGCTTCAAGCAGACTGAGCGGCATACCCTCCAAATCACTTGGCAGACAATATATGAAGGCATTTGAATAAAGCTCCTCCAGCAGCTCACCGTCTACAAAGTCAGTCAGAATAATATTATCATTATCTTTTGAAAGATATTTAATATCCTCCATATATCTGTCGGTATGGCTTGAGCCGCCTGCAATGACAAGCTTTTTATCTGTTGACAGCTTAGAATATGCTTTTATAAGAGAATGAACTCTTTTTTCAGGCACAATCCTGCCTAAAAATAAAATATACTCGTTTTTAGAAATATTATATTTTTCTTTGATTAAG
>VSOH01000052.1 GCA_009774735.1 Clostridiales bacterium | reverse complement strand
CTAACAAAGAAACAACACAAACCACCAAAACGACGGTTCCTTTTTTCAAACTCTCTGAGTGCCTGATGCAAATCCTCAATCTTAAAATCCGGCCAAAGCACGTCACTGTACCAGAATTCACTGTATGCCGCCTGCCAGAGCAGGAAGTTTGAAAGACGCTGTTCACCACTGGGTCTGATTATCAAATCACATTCACTGCAGGTATAAAGCTTCGATGAAATATCATCTTCGGTAATATCTGCTTTGCCCTCACTGATAAGCTGATTAACGGCTGAAACGATTTCCTGTCTGCCGCCGTAATTGATTGCCAGGTTAACAGTCGTGCCTGTGTGCGATGCGGTTTCCGCCTCTGCCTCATCCATTAAATCCAACAGATTCTGAGAAATGCCTTCACGCTCACCGATAAACTTAATTCTGCTGTTACCGGCCTGTGTCATATCACTTTTTGCTTCAAGCAGATAATCCATAAACAGCCTCATAAGAGCATCAACCTCTTCCTTAGGTCTTTTCCAGTTTTCTGTTGAAAAAGCATAGAAGGTAACATTTTCAATACCGAGTCGTTCACATTCCTTACTGATTGTTCTGAACACATTAGCACCCGCCTTGTGACCGGCAGATCGCGGCAAAGCTCTCTTTTTAGCCCAACGTCCGTTACCATCCATAATAATACCAATATGCTTTGGAAGAACTGCAAACTCGTCAGTTGTTTCAATTTTTTTACTGAAAAGTGCCATTCAGTGCACCTCCTCAATATAGTTATAAATACAGTTTTAGGGTGACTGTTAAGTCACCCTTTAAACATAAATTAAATTAGATTGAAAGAACCTCTTCCTCTTTCTTTTTGGTAATAGACTCAACCTGCTTTACATAATCGTCTGTAATATCCTGAAGCTTCTTTTCTGCATCCTTCTGCTCATCCTCAGTAATTTCATTGTCTTTCTTAAGCTTTTTTATATCATCCATAGCATCACGGCGGACGTTACGTATAGCAACCTTTGCTTCCTCACCACGCTTAGAAATATCTTTTTGCAGAGTTTTACGATGCTCCTCTGTAAGCTGAGGGAAGGTAAGACGTATAACCTTTCCGTCGTTCTGAGGATTGATTCCGATGTCAGCCGTATTGATTGCCTTTTCGATCTCTCTAAGAGTTGAAGCATCCCATGGCTGGATAACAAGAAGCCTTGCCTCGGGCACCGAAACTGCAGCCATCTGATTAATGGGTGTAGGTACGCCGTAATAGTCAACCATCACTTTATCAAGCACAGCCGGATTGGCTCTGCCTGCTCTTACTGCTGCATAATCACGCTCAAGAGCAGTTAAGCACTTTTCCATTTTCTCTTTAGTTTTAGAAAATACTGTTTCCATAATAATTTACCTCTCCAAATATATTAAATTAATTTCTTACAAGTGTGCCGATTGTTTCACCCTTAACAGCTCTAACAACATTATCGGGGTCTGTTAAATCAAACACAAGAATTGACAAATCGTTATCCTTGCAAAGTGAGAAAGCTGTTGAATCCATAACCTTGATATCACGTGCAAGCACCTCTTTGAACTGTACCTCATCAAACTTAACGGCATCGTCATACTTATTAGGGTCTTTGTCATACACACCGTCAACATTCGTAGCCTTAAGAAGAACATCCGCATTGATTTCAACTGCTCTGAGTGCAGCAGCAGTATCGGTTGAGAAGAATGGTGAGCCTGTGCCGCAGCCGAAAATAACAATTCTTCCCTTCTCAAAATGACGGATAGCCTTGTTGCGAATATAAGGCTCGGCAATCTGACGCATTTCAATAGCAGTCTGAACTCTAACAACGGCACCAAGCTGTTCAAGTGCATCACAAAGTGCAAGTGAATTCATAGCAGTTGCAAGCATACCGATATGGTCAGCACGAGTTCTGTCCATATGCTCACTTGTTCTGCCTCTCCAGAAATTTCCTCCGCCGACAACAATGCCGACCTCAACGCCCAAATCGGCAACCTCTTTAATTGATTTACAAATTTTAACTACGGTATCAGTATCAATACCTGTACCCTTTTCACCGGCAAGAACTTCACCGCTGAGTTTTAACAATATTCTTTTATATGCTATGCTCACGAGAATACCTCCATACATATTATTCGCTTATATAATAATATAAAATATAAATAAAGTAAATAGCTATAATAAAAATAAATATCTAAAAATTAAAAAGGAGGGCATTATAAGCCCTCCCATAAAGATACTTTATTAACTCACTCTGACATTTTCACAGCTTTATTGATTATCGCATAATCCTTGGCATTAATAACTCCGTCATTATTCACATCAAACACGTACCCAAGCAGTAAAACCTCTGCAGTATTTTTATTAATATATGTCGGGAACAAAGCTGATACATTTTTAGGAGCACGCTTGTCTGTGCCGTTACAGATTGTGCAGGTATAAACCAAGGTACCATTATTTTCTGTATTTGTATATAAATACTTATGACCTGTTGCAGGAACAACATTTGTTTTTGTTTTACCGCAAAGTGTACAGGTATCAACTGATGTTGAACTTAAAATACAGGTTGGCTTGATTTTTATATCTGTCGTATAATAGCCCTCAATCCACTCGTTGTGATTGACTGATGCAGGCTCAGTATGACCGCACCTTGTACAGGTAGGAGTATTCATAGTATGTCCGGGCTTGTCCTCGATATCGGTTATATCGTCCTCCATATTATGACCAAACTTTTCAAGTACAATTTCAAAATCAACACTGCAAACTGTACACACCGATTTTGCAACACCATCATGCTCACAATCAGCTTCCGAAATAATTGTATAATTTGTTTCATCCACAGTATGACCAAGTGCAGGAAGGACCGTTGTTTCCTTAGCTGCACAGTTAGCACACTTAAATGTGTTATAGCCGGCAGTCGTACAGGTTGGTGCAACAGACTCTGTTTCCTGTAAAACAAGCTCGTGACCCAATGCAGGAATATTATCACTCTTAGTCATAGTACAGCCTTCATTGATACATCTATAATAAATCTTACCAACATGAGTACAATCGGGATCGGTTCTTGTAGTTTCCTCCCAATTATGCTGTCCTGTTGCAGGAATTTCAACATATCTTGTTTCAGAGCAAACAGTACATACATCACGCTGTCTGCCGTTGATGATACACTTAGCAGGAATAACTACTGTTGATACATACTGACCCTCAAGCCACTCTACATGATTAGGCACAGTGCTTTCCTCTGCACAGACTGAACATTTTAAAACAGTATATGTATGACCGTCCTCGGCAGTGCTGTCAACAATATGGTCTTCAACATTATTGTGACCTGTAGCTTTGATTGTTTCAACAACAGCTTCATTGCAAACAGTGCACACACCTTCTCTTGAGCCGTCCGCAGTACAGGTTGCCTCAGTCACCGAAGTATAGTTTTCAACCTTATGGTTGCCCTTAAGCGCAATCTTTCTTTCAACATTATTACAGCCGTCTACAAGACAGGTATATGTTTCGATGCCTGATTTAGTGCAGGTTGCAGTATTGGTATATTCATAAAAACCTTCGACAAAAGCTTTGTGTTCTATTTTAGTAGATTCATCACCGCAGTTTTCGCACACACGCAAGGTATAAACGTGACCGTTCTGCGCAGTTTCGTCTGAAATCTCAACAGTAGCCCACCTATGATTTACTGCCGGAATTTCCTCCTCAGGAAATTCAAAGCCGCAATCATCACATACTTTCTTTTGAGAACCGGGCTCAACACAGCCGGCAGGAATTACAACTTCATAATGATTATTTGAATGCGTACAGTCATCAATTGACTCGAACCTATAGTTTTTCGCTTCAGCATACTCCTGTGTGGTTGAATTGCTGTGACCACGCATAGTAAGTGCTTGTGCAGAGCCGTGGAAAGGATCCTCACCGCTGTTAATCAGCTTAATACCACCGTATTCACAATTTGCATTATACACGGTAACAGTTGAAATAAAGTCACAGTTTGCAAAGGAACGCAGTCCTATTTCGGTAATTGTTTCCGGAATTTCAATATCAACAAGCTTGGTGTTGAAGAAACAATACGGGTCAACCTTTGTAATTGTTGGTGAAAATATAATAGTCGTTACACCTGTATCCCTGAAAACACTTGAGCCTGTCGAGGTAAGTCCTGTGCCGTACTTAACTGTTTTAAGATTTGTGCATTCGGTAAACGCATACTGACCAAGGCTTGTAAGTGAATCGGGAAAAGCTATGCTTTCAAGTGCTGTACATCCAAGAAATGCCCTGTGACCGATTGTTGTTAATCCGTCAGGCAAAACGATTTTTTTAAGTGCGGTACAATTTCTGAACGCTCCGTATGTAGCCTGATCAGTGCCTTCAAGCGTAGGCACTGTATCACCCGTAATTTTAGTAAGAGTAGTTGGCAGTGATACATCAACAAGTGCAGTACAATTATAGAAATTCAGCTTGCCTATAGTGGTAATACCTTCACCGACAACCACCTTCTGGATTTGATCCTTGTAATCATCCCAGGGTCTTTTATTGATAACGGTATCACCATAATCCTTAATTGCACCTGTTCCTGATATCGTAAGTGTTCTGGTAGACTCATTATAGACAAAAGTTGCATTTTTACCGGGTCTTGTAAGTGTTGCACCATCAGCACCGCAGTTGCCTGTGTAATTTGTTGCACCGAAAACCATTGAAATGTTAAAACAGAACAATGCAGACACAATAAGTGAAAGTGCTAAAAGCATAGATAATATTCTGCGCTTCAAAATAATCACCGCCCCAAATAGTATTTAACACAATAATTGTATCACAAAATTACATTTTTTTCAATTGTGACATATAATAAACAAGCCTTTATTCTTTTGTCTAAATTTAACAAATAAAGTCATTATAATCTTTGAATATAACCCGTCTTTTCAAATCGGTTATATCCGTTTTTTCGGTAAAATTTGTGTGTACTGCACTTCTTTGAACCGGTAAGAAGCATCATCTTATAGCAATTATTATTCAATGATATTTCCCGTGCATAGTCAAGACATTGAGAAGCAAGTCCTCTGTTTCTGTAATCCTTATGAGTAACAACATTTTCAATAATGGCATATGGCTGCTGATTATGTGTAAGATTAGGAATAATCACGCAGGCACAGGAGGAAACTATTTTGCCTTCCTCCTCTGCAACGATAATATGATGATGAATATCTGACAATATCTGATGAAAAACGGATCGATTTAAATCATTATTTTCAATAGGCTTATTATTATGAAGATGGGTATATAATTCACTCAGCCCATCAAAATCATTTTCATTAATTTCTCTAATCAACATTAATATCATTCAACTCCTTTTGAACATATGGTGAAAGTCCTGACTCAGGCTCCCCTGCTCTCCTTGCAATCAGGTCGCTTTCAACGACCGCACGTTTTTCCTTCGTGTATCTTACAAACAAAAGCGGTACGATATAAAGAACACTTGCAATTGCAGGTGTCAGTATTACCAAAGGCCAAATCCAGTTGTCAAATGCCGCAGTCTGTGTACCGACATAAATCTCGGCATTATCAACAGCACGATATCCCAGAGCAGCAAGAGCAAGTGATGCAAGACCTGCAGTTATACCACTTGAAATTTTTGTAAATGATGTCTGCATTGAAAAGGTTATACCCTCTGTACGCTTTCCTGTTTCCCACTCCATATAATCAATACTGTCACAGAAAATTGAGGTTTGAGCAATGGATAAGGCACCGCTTGGTATACTGCCGATACCGATAATAAGCATTGAAACCCAAAGTTTTTTACCCTCAAAGCCTACAAAGAACGCAATAATTCTTGCAACGATATTTGTAATCTGAATCAGAATAAGAACATTAACATAGCCTCCGAGAAGCTTTTTAAGCTTATCAGCAAAAAGCATACCGATAAAGCCGGGAAGACCTGTAATTACAAAATAGATTGTAGACAAGCCAAGAGCACCGATAATATCATTGTCACCGAGGAAATCTGCAGGAATTTCATACTTGAAGAAATATGTAACAAGACTGGCTCCAAAGCCTAATGAGCCGAGAATATTGGCAAGTGTTACAAGCAGCATCATTTTATTTTTGAATAAAAGCGTAAAGCTTTCAAGCATAGAAGCTTGCTGATTCTGCTGATTAATAACCACTCTTTCCTTAGCATAGCTGCAGCGATAGCTTATCACAGCACCGCCAAGACCAAATATTATAGCAAATACAAAGGTGATAAATGCCATACTTACGCCCTTTGCATTTGCAATCATTTCAAGTATCATCGGAATAACCGTGCTTAGTGGAAGATACACACAGCTTCCGATGGTCCTTGCCCACTGAACAAATCTGTCACGCTCAGAGGAATTGGGTGAAACCGCAGCAGTTATGCCCCATATACAAACATCCTGCACGGTATACGCCAAATCCCAGCAAATATACATAATAACAAAATAGGCAATTCTGAGCCAGAGCAAATCTTCATTTGTTGAAAACACGAGAAAAAGCAGCACAGTGAAAATACCGACAGGCAAAGGAGTGTATTTAAGAAACGGACGCATCTTCTCACCGTTTTTAAAGGAGTGCTTATCAATATACGAGCCTACAATAGGATCATTAACACCATCCCACACCTTCATCGCAATAAGCAATACAGACACAACTATTGCAGGAAATAATGCAATGTCTGTAAGAAAATAATTAAAAAACTGTGCACCTATCAGGAAATACACCATATTTTGACCGCACAGTCCAAAAATAAAATTGTTTTTTCCTTTTTCCCGATGTAATTTTTTACCTCGCCCATACCATGTCCTCCTGTTATAATATATTTCAATTATATAACATTGCCGTAATAAATAAAAGCATTTTGTATAATATTTAAGGCTTTTGTTCGGATTTTTTGGTTATATTGTTAAAAATTCTGACAACAGACAAAGTTATCGTAACAAATTACTTTGCGCCTCATAACATAAATTAATATATGAAGGAGGATTATTATGGCAACATTAAGCTTATGTATGATTGTTAAAAACGAAGAAGCTGTACTTTCCAGATGTTTAGAGAGCATTAAGGATGCAGTTGACGAAATAATTATTGTTGACACAGGAAGCTCCGACGCTACAAAAGAAATCGCAAAAAAACACACTGACCTTGTATATGATTTTAAATGGATTAATAACTTTTCCGCAGCACGCAATTTTTCTTTTTCAAAGGCAAGCAAAGACTATATTATATGGCTTGATGCCGATGATGTTATAACAGAAGAGAACAAAACGAAAATCCTTGATTTAAAAAACAATTTAAGTGATGAAGATATAGTGATGCTGAAATATAATACTGCCTTTGATGAAAACGGCAATGCAATTTTTTCTTATTACAGAGAGCGTATTATTAACCGCAAATCCCGACTTGTCTGGAAGGGCAGAGTTCACGAAGCGATTGAGTGTACAGGCAAAATAATTTACAGTGATATTTCTGTTAATCATCATTCGGTTAAAACTGAATACAGCACAAGAAATCTTGATATTTATGAGCAGCAGATAGCAGATGGAGAACCAATGCAGCCGAGGGATACCTTCTATTACGGAAGAGAGCTTTATTACCACAGGAAATATGAACGTGCTATAAAAACGCTGTCCGAATTTCTTGAAAACAAAAATGGCTGGATAGAAAATAATATTGAGGCATGCAAAATTCTATCATTCTGCTATTCTGAAACAAACCGGACAGATAATGCATTAAAAGCATTATTCAACTCATTTGCTTATGATTCACCGCGTGCAGAAACCTGCTGCCAAATCGGAAACTTATTCATAAAACAAAACAAATATGAAAATGCGATTTTCTGGTTTGAACTTGCTTTAACCATCCCAAAACAGGAAGCAAAAGGCGCATTTGTTGATTTAGATTCTTATGGATATTTGCCCTGCATTCAGCTTTGTGTATGCTACGACAAAATAAAACAACACGCTAAAGCCGAAGAATATAATCTGAAAGCAGGAGCATATCGACCAAGTTCTGAAGCATATTTGCAAAACCTGAAATATTTCGAGTCACTTCACAAAAACAACATAACTGAATAGATTAATATAGATACACAATTGTATCTATATCTCATAAAGGAGTGCAGATTATGCATTTGAATACAAACATTTATAATGGCAGTGATGGCACAGTATCATCAAGAGAAGCTGATTGCTGTGTATGCTGTTGTCATCACGGCATAACAGGACCAACAGGTCCCACGGGTCCAACAGGTCCTACAGGACCGACCGGAGGCTCAATAGGAGCTACAGGTCCTACAGGACCGACCGGAGCTACAGGTGCTAATGGTGTTACAGGTGCTACTGGTCCGACCGGTGCTACAGGTGCTAATGGTGTTACAGGTGCTACTGGTCCGACCGGTCCTACCGGTGCTAATGGCGCTACCGGTGCTACAGGTCCAAGAGGTAATACAGGTGCTGATGGTGCTACAGGCCCTACAGGTCCGACAGGTGCTACCGGTGCCAATGGTGTTACAGGTTCAACAGGTCCTGCAGGTCCAACAGGCGCTGATGGTGTAACCGGTCCTACCGGTGCTACAGGACCGACCGGTGCTGACGGTGTTACAGGTCCTACGGGTCCTACCGGTGCTACAGGTGCTGACGGTGTTACAGGTCCTACAGGTCCTACAGGTCCTACAGGTCCTACAGGTCCTACCGGTACGACCGGTACAACAGGTTCTACAGTTACGAAAGGTGATACCAGCCCCACCGGTCCTCCAGGTGCTGCAGTAGAAGACGGTGTTACAGGGCAG
>VSOH01000051.1 GCA_009774735.1 Clostridiales bacterium | reverse complement strand
GTTTACAGTAAGTGTTTTTGCCTCTTTGTTAGGATTTCTGAGAACAATCGGTTCATCTGCGTTCTTAACAACTCCTTCTGTAATTATAACTTTTTCAATTGCCGCATCGCTTGGAGCATTGAACATAAGATCAGTAAGCACAGCTTCAAACACACTCCTGAGTCCCCTTGCACCTGTTTTTCGTTCAAGGGTTATATCAGCAACTGCTTCAAGTGCTTCATCCTTAAATTCCAGCTCAATACCATCCAGCTCAAACAGCTTGACATACTGCTTTAAAATAGAGTTCTTAGGTTCTTTCATAATACGGATTAAAGCATCCCTGTCAAGATTATCAAGTACGGAAATAACAGGAACTCGACCAATCAATTCAGGAATCAATCCATATTTCACTAAATCATGCTGAGTAGCCTGACGCAGAATCTTTTCACTTTCGAGTTTTTGAACACCAAGTTCTGCACCGAATCCCAGTGACTTACCGCCAATTCTTTTTTCAATAATTTTTTCAATACCGTCAAAAGCACCGCCGCAGATAAACAGAATATTAGATGTATCAATCTGAATAAATTCCTGCTGTGGATGCTTTCTTCCGCCTCCCGGAGGAACATTGGAAACCGTGCCCTCAAGAATTTTCAGCAAAGCCTGCTGAACACCCTCACCGCTTACATCACGTGTGATTGAACGATTTTCGCTTTTACGTGAAATCTTATCAATCTCATCAACATATATAATGCCGCGCTGAGCCTTTTCAATATCAAAATCTGCAGCCTGGATTAGCCGGAGCAGAATATTTTCAACATCCTCACCAACATAACCAGCCTCGGTAAGCGTTGTTGCGTCTGCAATTGCAAAGGGCACATTCAGTATCCTTGCAAGAGTCTGCGCAAGCATTGTTTTACCTACACCTGTCGGACCCAAAAGCATAATATTACTTTTCTGCAGTTCAACATCACCGCTGCCGCCGTCCGAATAAATACGTTTATAATGATTATAAACAGCAACTGCCAATGCTCTTTTTGCATCGTCCTGTCCGATTACATACTCATCAAGCTTAGCCTTGATTTCACTTGGCTTAGGGAGCGTTAAATCCTCATTTGAGGACTTATGCGGAATATTGGGTGCGGAGCTTTCTTCAATCAAATCCATACAAAGACTGACGCATTCATCACAGATGAACACACCGGGACCTTCAATCAGCTTATGCACCATAGCTTCGCTCTTTCCGCAGAAAGAACAGCGTGCAATTGCATTTCGTGAATCATCACGAGCCATAAAATCTACCTCAATTATCTTTTATCAATAACCTTATCAACAAGACCGAACTCAAGAGCCTCCTGTGCAGAAAGCCAATTATCTCTGTCGGTTGCAGCAGTTAACTCTTCAAGAGTTCTGCCGCAATTTTCAGCCATAATAGAATTCAGCTTTTTCTTGGTTCTAAGGATATGCTGGGCAGCAATTTCAATTTCGGTTGCCTGACCCTCTGTTCTGCCGAGAGGCTGATGAATCATAACCTCAGCATTAGGCAGACAAATTCTTTTGCCCTTGGCACCGCTTGAAAGCAAAAATGCACCCATTGATGCAGCCATACCCATACAAATGGTTGAAACATCGCATTTGATATACTGCATTGTATCATAAATAGCCATACCGTCTGTAACAGAACCGCCCGGACTATTGATATAAAGGCTTATATCCTTTTCACTATCCTGTCCTTCAAGAAAAAGAAGCTGTGCTACAACAAGAGAAGCCGTTGTTGAATTAACCTCATCCGAAAGAACAATAATTCTGTCATTTAAGAGTCTTGAATAAATATCCATTGAACGCTCGCCGGCGCTGGTTTGCTCAAGAACATAGGGTACTAATGCCATAAAATTCACTATCCTTATCAATAATATTAATTATTCTTAACAATAATTACGCTTTAACAGCAGACTCTACAACAAGGTCAAGAGCCTTTCTTGTTTTAATGTCAGAAGCAAGCTGGTCAGCAGGAACAGCAGCCTTAATCTGATCTGCCTCCATCTTATACTGATCTGCAAGCTTAGCAACCTCTGCATCAATTTCTTCATCAGTTACTTCAATATTTTCAGCAGCAACAATAGCCTCAAGAGCAATTGAAGCTTTAACCTGATTTTCAGCACCTTCTCTGAAGGTCTTCTTAAATGTATCCATATCCTGTCCCATATATGAGAGATATGTATTCAAATCAATACCCTGCATCTGAAGTCTGTAGCTGTAGTCCTGAACCATTTCATTTGTTCTGCTTTCAAACATACATTCAGGAATTTCACATTCCATATTCTCTACAACCTGCTCAATAAGCTGATTTTCAAAGTCAGCCTTTGCATCAGCCTCTTTCTTTTCACTCAGACTCTTTTTAATATCAGCCTTGAGCTCATCAAGTGTATCAAACTCAGAAACATCCTTTACAAATTCATCATCAAGCTCAGGCATTTCCTTTGTCTTGATTTCGTGAATTTTACACTTGAACACAGCATCCTTGCCTGCAAGCTCAGCAGCATATTCTTCTGGGAAAGTAACATTAACGTCAAATTCCTCATCAATCTTATGACCTGCAACCTGCTCCTCAAAGCCCGGGATAAATGAACCTGAACCAAGCTCAAGAGGATAATTTTCACCCTTGCCGCCATCGAAAGCAACACCGTCAACAAAGCCTTCAAAATCAATTTCAGCAGTATCGCCCATCTGAGCCTCTCTGTCATCCACTGAAACAAGACGAGAATTTCTGTCTCTCATATTTTCAAGCTCTGTATCAACATCCTCGTCACTTGCTTCTGTCGGAAGCATTGTTGCCTTAAGACCCTTATAATCACCAAGCTTAACCTCAGGATATACTGTGACTTTCATTTTCATTTCAACACCTTCAGCCTTGCTCATTACAGGAACATCAAGATCGAAAGGCTGGTCAACTGTTCTAAGACCTGCTTCTTCAATAGCCTCTGATACAGCCTTAGGATATACTATTTCAAGAGCCTCTTCATAGAATGCACCTTCGCCGTAAACCTTTTCAATCATACCCTGAGTTGCCTTACCCTTACGGAAGCCGGGAAGCTGAATTGATTTTCTCTGCTTCATATATGCAGACTTACAAGCATCAGCAAACACCTCAGGTGCAACTGTTACTTCAATTTCATAAGTATTTGTATCTACTTTATTAGATGACTTAAGTGCCATAATTATGGTCCTCCTAACAAAATTTTCTAATCATCAAAGTGGCATTATACCATATATTATTAACAATATCAAGTGTTTTAAAATTTCTTAATTAAATACGGAGTAAATTGCAGTCTGTCGGCTGAAATTAATTTGAAATGAATTCCGTCGACAATATCATTGACAGAAAATCTTGCTGCCATACCGTGAAGATGCCCATAATAACAATTTCTTATACCATATTCTTTTAAAAGGTTCAGAATTTCTTCACACTTATCATTTGTAGTAATAGGCGGATAATGTAAAAATACAATTTTTTCATCATTAAGAGCAGTATCAAGTGACAGCTTAAGGCGCAGCACTTCGCGATTCAACACTCTTTCATCCTTTTCCTCAGGACTGTCAAAAAACCATCCTCTGCTGCCACACACGGAAAAGCCGTCAAAATCAAAAGCATTATTATGAAGAAATTTGATTGTTTCAAATTTATTTTCCAGCAAAAAACGATTCATTTTTGTTAAGGTATTCCACCAATAATCATGATTACCTTTTGAAATAATTTTAGTTCCGTTAAGCTTATTTATAAAATCAAAGTCAGGTATAAGCTGTTCAAAATTCATTGCCCAGCTGATATCCCCTGCGATGATTACATAATCATCTTTTGTGACTAAATTATTCCAGTTTTTCTCAATTCTGGCAGTATAATCCTGCCATCCTGCAAATGTGTCCATCGGCTTGTCAGTACCAAAAGACAGATGTGTATCAGCAATAGCAAATAGTGACATTATTTCTCCTTGAATAAAAGCACAGCACATTCAAATAATATAATTGAAGGGAGTGAAAAGTAATGAATAAAGAAATTAAAGGAATCAAATGCGAAGTAAAAAACTGCAAGTATCACGATATGTCAAACTGCTGCACAGCAGGTCAGATTACAGTTGGTGACAGATCAGCAACAAGCTGTTCTGATACCAAATGTCAAACATTTGAATGCTGTGACACCTGCGAATGCAGATAACAATTTAACAAAAAAAGGCTCCATAAGGAGCCTTTTTTTTATAAATCTAAGAGCTTGAATACCATTTGGCTCATATCTTCTTTATTACATACATCCGTAAATCTTACCGTCTTATCCTTAAGTGAAGCGAGCGGCTTTGGTACATCAGCATCGGTTGCTTTGTTGAGTGCGTCAACCATTTCAAACTCATCAAGCTGTGCTGTATCTCCATCAAGAGCATTTAAAACACTTGCTGAAAATTTGTAAGGTGAAGCAGTTGAGTCAATGACAGTAGGAATATCGTCACCGGTTTCAGCAACATAATCGTCATAAACCTTAACAGCAACAGCGGTATGTGTGTCGCAAAGATACTTAAAGCCGTCAAAGTGTGCTTTGATTGTACTGTCAACGTTTTCCTCACTTGTATAGCCAGCAGAGAAAATTTCTTTAATGCTTGCAATCAGTTCATCACTGACTGTATATTCGCCCTTATCCGAAAGCTGACCCATCAAATCTGCAACAAGTTCAGCATTTTCACCGCTCATATGATATAAAAGTCTTTCAAGGTTTGATGAAATAAGAATATCCATTGACGGTGATGTGGTTGTGTAGAAATCACGATTTCTGTTATAAGTACCGGTTTTTAGGAAATCAGTAAGAACATTGTTTGAGTTGGATGCACAAACAAGCTTTTTAATCGGCAGACCCATTTTCTTTGCATAATAGCCTGCAAGAATGTTGCCGAAGTTGCCTGTAGGAACGACAACATTAATTTCGTCACCTGTTTTGATTTTGCCCATTTCAAGCATATCACAGTAGGTTGAAAAATAGTAAACAATCTGCGGAACAAGTCTGCCCCAGTTGATTGAGTTAGCTGATGAGAACATCATATTCTTTTCAGCAAGCTGTGCCTTAATTTCTGCATTTGTAAAGATGGACTTAACAGCACTCTGTGCATCGTCAAAATTACCATTGATTGCACAAACAGCAACATTGTCACCCTCCTGTGTTGTCATCTGCAGCTTCTGCATTGGCGAAACACCATCAACAGGATAGAAAACAAGAATTTTTGTATTGTCAACATTCTTAAAGCCCTCAAGAGCAGCCTTGCCTGTATCACCTGATGTGGCAACAAGAATAACGATTGTTTTGCCGTCAGCAGTCTTCTTGGCAGAAACTGTCATAAGATAAGGCAAAAGCTGGAGAGCCATATCCTTAAAAGCACAGGTAGGACCGTGCCACAGCTCTAAAATATTTTTATTACCATCAACATTAACTGTCGGAGCAATTTTTGATGATGAAAACTTCTCAGCAGCATAAGCACCCTCAACGCAGTAGCTCAGCTCTTCCTCTGTAAAATCTGTCAAAAACTCCTTCAGAACAGTTTTTGCTCTGTCAATATAAGACATTGAAATCATTGATGAAATTTTTTCAATTGAAAACTGAGGAAGTTCAACAGGTACGAAAAGACCGCCTTCCTCACTGATACCCTGAGCAATTGCCTGTGCAGCACTTACTCTGATTGAATTATCTCTTGTAGATGTATATAACATAGCATTTATCTCCTAAATAAAATCATATCTATTTTATAATAAGTCAAAAGCATTTTCAAGATGTTTTACAGAATTTATTTTATTATTGTCAGTATATACCTCAACAACATCAAATCGAGGCTGTAATTTTGTTGAATGTGTTGCCAAATATAGCTTGGCTGTACTGATAATTCTGTTTTGCTTTGGCTTGTCAACAAATTCAGCAGGCGCCGCAATAGAATGAATATCTCTCTGCTTGACCTCAACAAAGCATATATGTTTTTTATTGTAAACGATTAAATCAATTTCACCAAATCGTGTAGTATAGTTTGCTTCAAGAAGCTTATACTTTTTCTTTCTGAGATAGTTTGCAGCCTCTATCTCCCATAATTTGCCTTTGTTGTTCATTGTTCGTTCTGCTCATATATTCTTTAATCAGCTTTTCTTCCCATACAACTAATTTATCAATACTGTCGGACAACTTTTTGTTTAATTCACCAACAACATCATCACTTTTCAGTTCAATGTTAATTCTGTGCAGTCTTTTATATTCAAAATCCAAACGTCTTTTGTCCTTTGGCTTTAATATATTTATAAAGGTCTGCATTTTTCGCAGAGTTTCACCAGGAACATTAACACTCGTAATTTCAAAAATTATACCGATATGTGTTTCCTCAACATAAATCCAATAAGCATAAGGGTATTTTGTTTTCCAAACGCTGTTTTCATTTTCTAAATTAGGCAAAATCTTATCAAGCTCTTTTGAATAAAATCTCAAATAATAATTACCGTCATATACAATTTTACCTCTGTCAGCAAGCTGTAACAAAGTATCTCTTACAACATCCCTGATTATACTTTTTATATCAGTTCTGTTGTTGTATATCAAATCAAGGGCTTTCTTGTGTTTGTTATATATTTTATTGCAAATCTCAATTAATTGCTGGTCATCCACAATATCTCTCCTTACCACATCAATATAGTTATTTATCATCAATGCAATATCCGGCAATATCTCTGTATTTTCCGTAATTTCCGACAATACCTCAATGATATCATTATATGTAAACACAGTCCAGTTATCTGCATCACTCGGAGGTAACCCCTGTGGCGTTAAAAACAGATAAAATTTATTATACTTAGGATAAGCATTATCACATATTTCTCTATATCTGTCTAACTGATTACTGTGTTCATTTGAACCGACTTTGTTTTCAATTACAAAAGCCGTTTTTTCCTCGTCGGAAACAATTAGTAAATCAATATTATTCCATTCACGATAAACAGTGAAGCTATAAAAATCGAGGAGCAAAAGCTGATAAATATCATATTTTCCTTGTATATCATTTTCAGCAATTCGTTGTGCAATTTTTTTTATAAATCTATCACCAATACTATGATTTTCATTTGCATCAAAGAGCCATGCAAGCATATTACTGTGGCGGATTTCTGTTCTTGAAATTTTCAGAACATCAAATATATTAAACTTCTCTGCCCACTGTTTAAGTTCGTCTAAACAATCAATATCTAAAAGAAAATTTTGGAGTGCCTGCTCATCAGTCAATTTTTCAGAATTCATTTGTTTTCTCTCTGTTCAAAAAATTTCTTTAAAAAAGTTTTTCTGTGTATTGGTGATACCCCATATTTTTCAAGCATTTCATAATGCAGCTTTGTGCCGTAGCCTTTATGCTTTTCAAATTGATACTCCGGATATTTTTCAGCCATTGCAAGCATATATCGGTCTCTTGATACCTTTGCAATAATTGATGCAGCGGCAATGTTCGCACTCTTGCCGTCTCCTTTAACTATTGCTCTTTGTGCAATATCAAGTCCGGGGGTTTTATTGCCGTCAATCAGTGCAATATGAGGCTTAATACTTAAGCCCTCAACTGCTCTGCGCATAGCAAGAAAGGTTGCCTGCAATATATTAATTTCGTCAATCTCTTTTTCTGTTGCGATACCAACACTATAAGCAAGGCACTCATTTACAACCTTATCAAAAAGCTCTTCACGCTTTTTTTCGCTGAGCTTTTTTGAGTCATTAACACCATCAATGATATGACCCTTCGGCAAAATGACAGCAGCCGCATAAACAGGTCCTGCAAGAGGTCCCCTGCCTGCCTCATCAACACCGCAAACAATTTCATAGCCATCGCTATAAGCTATATTTTCATATTCTAACCAATCCATAATTAAGGCAGCTCAAGGGTAATTTTACCCAGCTTTCCTCCCCTAAATTCATCACACAGCATAACTGCAGTGCGTTCATAATTTATTTCTCCGCCTTTAATGAGAAATCCGCGTTTCTTACCGATAAGCTCCAATATTTCCCATCCCTGCAAATCATCAACGCTGTCAAGCTTATAGCGTTCCGTAATAGAATTCGGTCTTGTTTTGGCAAGCACCTCAAGCAATCGGCATGACAAGGTTTCAAGGTCTGTTATTTCATCCTTAACAGCACCTGTGAAAGCAAGATTGTCACCAACCTGCGGGTCATCAAATTTGGGCCACAAAACACCGGGAGTATCAAGCAGCTCGATTCCATTACCCACAGCAAACCACTGCTGCTGGCGGGTAACGCCTGCTTTGTCAGCAACCTTTGCTTTACTGCCGCCTGCCATTCGGTTGATAAAAGAAGATTTTCCGGTATTAGGAATACCAACAACCATAAGCCTTAATGCCTTACCGGACATTCCCTTTGACTCGTTCTTTTCTATTGTCTTAGCAAGTGCCTGTCTGACCGTGGGGATAAATTTGTTAAGACCCTTGCCCGTTCTGCAATCCACAGGCAAAGCACACATTCCCTTTGATTTATAATAATCAATCCACAGCTTAGTAGCATTACTGTCGGCAATATCGCACTTATTCAAAAGAACAATCCTCGGCTTATTTTTAATAATATCATTTAACTCAGGATTTGAAGAGCTGTATGGAATACGAGCATCAACAAGCTCAACAACACCGTCAACAAGAGTAAGACTTTCCTTAATTATTCGTCTGGTTTTAGCCATATGACCCGGAAACCACTGAACAGTCTGTTTTTGAAAATCCGCCATACTTCCCCTCCTTTTAATACTATATTAATTATAC
>VSOH01000050.1 GCA_009774735.1 Clostridiales bacterium | reverse complement strand
GATATATTTACAATGGAAATTAAGATTTCAAACAGTATAAAATATATAGGTGCAAGTGTATATGACCTTGATTTATTTGAGAGTCAGTATATTGTGCCAAACGGAATGGCGTATAACTCATATGTTATTCTTGATGAAAAAATTGCAATTATGGACACTGCCGATAAAATCGTTAAATCACAATGGCTTGATAATCTCAGCAGTGCATTAGACGGCAGAACACCTGACTATCTTGTAATCCAGCACCTTGAGCCTGACCATTCAGGCAATATTCAGGCAGTAGTTGATATGTACCCTGAAATTGAAATTATATGCTCAACTGCTGCAAAAAGAATGCTGCCGCAGTTTGCAGACATTAATTTAGACAAGGTAACTGCAAAAAATGAAGGTGATACACTTGAGCTTGGCAGCCACACATTAACCTTCATTATGGCACCTATGGTTCACTGGCCTGAAGTTATGCTTTCATATGAAAGCAGTGAAAAGGTTCTTTTCTCAGCAGATGCATTCGGTAAATTCGGTGCAATTGATGCCGACGAGGGCTGGTCCTGCGAAGCAAGAAGATATTACTTTAACATTGTCGGAAAATATGGTGATAAGGTACAGGCTGTTTTGAAAAAGGCTGCCAACCTTGAAATAGAAACAATCTGTCCGCTGCATGGCCCGATACTGACTGACACAATACCTGAGGTATTAAGACTCTATAATCTCTGGTCAACATATCAGCCTGAGGACGAGGGTGTATTTATTGCATATGCCTCCATTCACGGCAATACTGCCCATGCGGCACTTAAAATGAAAGAAATACTTGAGGCAAAGGGCTGTCCGAGAGTTGCAATTGCAGACCTATCAAGGGATGACATTGCAGAATGTGTTGAAGATGCATTCCGTCACAGCACACTCTTATGTATGGCATCAAGCTATGATGCAGGCGTATTTGCACCTATGAGTGACTTTTTACACCATTTAAAGAGCAAGGCTTTCCAGAACAGACGTGTCGCACTCGTTGAAAACGGCTCATGGGCACCTTGTGCTGTAAGAGCTATGAAGGCTGAATTTGAACAAATGAAAAATATTACACTTGTTGAAAAAACAGTTACAATCAAAACTACTGTTAAGGACACTGATATCACCGCTCTTGAGGAGCTTGCTGATATAATAAAATAGAGGTAAATTATGTATACTGTATATACTAACGGCAACTTTATTTCCCTTAATGATGACAACACAATATACTCAATCATGGTCGTAGGCGGAAAAAAAATCGCCTATGTCGGCTATAACACTCCCATCTGCTATGACAATGCAAAGATTGTTGATTTAAAAGGCGGCTATGTTATTCCGTTGATTAACGATATGGTTTTTTATGATTTCAGCCATGCGCACTGCAAGGTGTTAGCAGAGGGTGAACAGGCAGATTTTATTGTGCTCAACAAAAACATCTTAACGGAAAAAGACCCGCAGATTTTAGCGGTATATAAAAAAGGTAAAAAAGTAGTTTAGTCAAAGCAAAATCCACTCATATTAAAATGAGTGGATTTTTTATTTTACTTGTTTTCAGTATTCTTTGCTTGAAACAAGCTCTCGTTCAGCTTTTTCACATTATTCCGACCTACGGCAAACTGAAAAATCCATATAATTATAAAAATTAATGCAAATATTCCGAAATAGATAAAAAAACCTTTTATACTGTGCTCCATCCAGTATGTTAAATAAGCAACAGGAAGCATAACTAATGAAATTATCAGAAAGTAAATTCCTGTCTGCTTCACTATTCCCCAGTCCTCTGCCTCCCATACTATCGAAGCCATACCAAAGCCTGTGCCCAGCAAACCGCACAGAAATGCCTGAAGTATAACAGCATTTATTTCACTGCCCACAGCATCAACAAGTTCAGGAACGCAGGGAGAATAATGGTTCTGTCCCCAGATTAATGAAATAAAAATTGTTATTAAATAACCGATTGTAATCCCAATAGGAAAACCTAACAAACCACGCAAAAATATTTTCTTTTTCATAAAATCACCTCACACCCAATACCTTTTTTATTTCGGAGACATATCTTCTTGAAACATATGTTACCTCATTGTTGAAAAACCTTACACAGATAGTTCCCGCAAAATTCAAATCAAAGTTGTTTACCTTTTTCAAATTTATAATTTCCGATTTAGAAATACGTACAAACTGATTTAAGCTTAGCCGTTCCTCTGCCTCATAAAGTCTGAGCCGAAGCATATACTCCCCTTTATCCGTAACAGCAAATACCTTTTTTGAATTTGCATAAACTCTTATTATGTCATTCGGTTCAAGCACTTCAACCCTGTCATTTTTTATACCTGCAATAATCTGAGACTTTTCATCAGACAGCATTTTGAAAATTCTGTCAATATCATCAGTCATTTTATCTGTCAATATGATTATTTCCGGCTCCTTATATGCCTTGTTAAATTCAATTTTGATCTGCATAAATCCACTCCCTTCTTATGCCTTTATTATACGCAAAGATAATACGCTTTCAAGCAATATACGATAATCGGTTGTTTTAAAAAAACAAGCGGCAGAAACTTAACGAAAAGTTTCTGCCGCTCAAACATTAATACCCTAAATTCTCATTAACAATAATGACCTTTATCCTGTCCTTATGGCGCTGTTTTGCTGAAACAACGTAATTACAGCAAATTCTCTGCTGACTTTCACATCCATCACAAATAAGCGGATTTTCCTTATTTAGACTTATGCATTTGCCGGTAACTGCACAAGGTGTTTTACAGTCAAGTCTTTTGGTATTTGGCGGTGCTGCGGTCGTTTTAACTCGGATAACAGCTTCGTTAATATCCTCCACAAGCTTGTTAATACCTACAACGGCAATAACCTGTCTTGGTCCGTAAACAATGCAGGCAACACGGTTTGAATTGCCGTCAACATTATAAAGCTCGCCATTTTCAGTAACAGCATTTACCGAAGTCAGATATGTATCGCATCCAAAAGCACGGATATATGACTGCCTGAGCGCCTCACCCTCTAAGCCTGATCTGTCTATATAGTCATAATTGCCTGTTTTAAGCATCTGAATTACACCGATTTTTTTCAGCGTTTCCGACCCGCCGTGTGACACACTTTCTCCGTCAGCAATAAGTGTTTTAATAAGAGGAATAACCTCCTCTTTTTTCTCAACAAAATACGGCTTCATATTATTCTTTTCTAAATTAGCCATCGTCTTTTTAATATCCATTATCATTCCTCCATATTCCAATATTTTCTGTCAAGGCTTCTGTACTGCAAAGCCTCGGCAATATGATTGAGTTCTATATTTTCACTGCTATCCAAATCAGCTATTGTTCTTGAAATTCTCAGAATTTTATCATATGCCCTTGCAGACATACCCAGTTTTTCAAAGCTGATTTTCAATAAGTTATTTGCTTCATCACTGAGCACACAAAAATCCTTTGTCATCTGCGGTGTCATTTTGGCATTGCAGGTAACCTCTGTCCCCTTAAATCTTTCACGCTGAACTGCCCGTGCCTTATCAACACGTGCTTTGATTACTGCGGAGCTTTCACCCATTGATTTATCCGAAAGCTGCTCATACTCAACAGGGGCAACCTCAATGTGAATGTCAATTCTGTCAAGAATAGGACCCGATATTTTATCAAGATATCTCTTCTTAGCCGCAGGTGTACATTTGCATTCTTTAGCAGGATGACCGAAAAAGCCGCAGGGGCAGGGATTCATTGCACAAAGCATCATAATATTTGACGGATATGTTACCGAACCGCTTGTACGTGCAATATTTACAATCCCATCCTCAATAGGCTGACGCAGGCTTTCCTTTGCTCTGCGGTCAAACTCAGGAAACTCGTCCATAAATAAAACACCGTTGTGTGCAAGGCTTATTTCACCGGGCTTGATTGCCGTACCTCCCCCTGTTAATGCCTGAGCAGAAACAGTATAGTGTGGGGCTCTGAAAGGTCGTTCGTTAATCAAAGCAGTACCCTTTGGTATTCTGCCTGCAATTGAATAAACCTTTGTGGTTTCAAGCTTTTCCTGAAAGCTCATATCAGGCAGAATGGTAGGAAGTCTTTTTGCAAGCATTGATTTACCTGCACCGGGTGGACCAATCATCAGACAGTTATGTCCGCCTGCTGCTGAAATTTCAAGAGCTCGCTTTGCCTCCTGCTGACCCTTAACATCTGAAAAATCTATTGAATATTCCGTTTGCTTCTGACTAAACTCTTTACTGTAGCAGGGTGCAATTTTTTCCACACCTGATATATGCTTCATTACCTCATAAATATTTTTAACAGGCAAAACCTCAATACCTTCAAGCACGCTGCCCTCAAGCTCATTCTCCCAAGGTATAAACACTGCCTTTATACCACAGTCACGTGCTTTTATCAGCATCGGCAGAATACCGTTGACACTTCGGATTTCACCATCGAGCGACAGTTCACCCACAAAGGCAAAATTATCGGTATCTCCCTTTAGCTGTCCGCTCGCCTTAAGTATGGCAATAAATACAGGAAGGTCATAGACCGAGCCTTCTTTTTTTATATCAGCAGGTGCAATATTGACAGTTATTCTTGAAACAGGAAAATCAAGATGACTGTTTTTAACAGAAGCACGTACTCTCTCCCTGCTTTCCTTAACAACCGCATCAGGCAAGCCAACCAAATCAAATCGCGGCAGACCGCTGCTTATATCACATTCTACTGTTACGCCGAAGGCATCAAGACCGAAAACCCCCAGGCTTTTAACTTTTGCATACATAAAATCACCAAATTTATTATATCAGCAATTGTAATTATTGACAATATATTTTAATAGGTTTAGAATATAGATAATACTATATTAAGGATGTGTTCGTATGGATATTAATGCACAATACAAACTATGGCTTGAAAAGGCTGTTGCTGATCCCGACTTGATTGAGGAGCTGAAAACAGTCGAGGGAAACGAGGAGGAAATCCTTGACCGATTTTACCGTGACCTTGAATTCGGAACTGCAGGACTTCGAGGAGTTATCGGTGCAGGCACCAACAGAATGAACTACTACACTGTATGCCGTGCCACACAGGGGCTTGCGGATTTTCTCAACAAGCATTTTGAAAATCCGTCTGTTGCTATCGGTTATGATTCAAGAATTAAAAGTGATTACTTTTCAATTGAGGCTGCTAAGGTTCTGGCAGCAAATGGGGTTAAGGTTTATCTTTATGAGGAGCTTGAGCCTACACCATGTCTTTCCTTTGCAATAAGATATTTCAACACATCAAGTGGTATTATTCTTACTGCATCACACAATCCGGCTAAATATAACGGATTTAAATGCTATAATTCAAACGGCTACCAAATGACTGATGAAGAGGCTGACGAAACCTATGGCTTTATTCAGAAGGTAGACTATTTTACAGGTATTAAATCAATTGATTTTGACAAGGCTGTCGCTGACGGAATGATTGAATATATGGGTGATACTGTTATTAATGCATTTCTTGATGAGGTGCAGAAGCAGTGCGTTAATCCCGACATTGTCAAGGAATCAGACCTTAAGGTTATTTATACACCGCTTAACGGCACAGGCAACAAACCGGTAAGAACAATACTTGACAGAATCGGTGTTAAGGATGTTTATGTTGTGCCTGAGCAGGAGCTGCCTGACGGAAATTTCCCTACCTGCCCATTCCCGAACCCTGAAATCAGGCAGTCATTTGAATGTGCACTGAAAATGGCAGAAGAAATTCAGCCGGATTTGCTTTTGGCAACTGACCCTGACTGTGACCGTGTAGGTATTGCAGTACAGGATGGCAACAGCGGATACAAGCTTATGAGCGGCAACGAGGTTGGTGCAATGATGCTCAACTATCTCTTATCACAAAAGGCGGAAAAGGGCACACTTTCTAAGCAGAGCGTTGCTGTAAAATCCTTTGTTTCAACAGACCTTGCGGAGGTTATTGCTAAAAAATACAACTGCACATTTAAAAATCTTTTAACAGGCTTCAAATATATAGGCGAGCTTATCACACAGCTTGAGGCTGAGGGCAGAGCCGATGACTTTGTTATGGGCTTTGAGGAAAGCTACGGCTACCTTGCAGGAACACACGCAAGGGATAAGGATGCCGTGGTTGCATCAATGCTTATTTGTGAAATGGCAGCTTACTACAAATCACAGGGCAGGAGCCTTGCCGAGGTTATGGATAGCCTTTATGATGAATTCGGCTATTATTTCAACGTCGTTGAAAGCTACACCTTTGAGGGTGCTGCAGGTATGGAAAAAATGGCTGATATTATGAACGGCTTAAGAGAGTCTGCACCGAACAACTTTGCAGGCTATGAGGTTATACGAATTGATGACTACAAAACATCATCCTCAATAAATGTTGCTGATGCAAGTACAGGAACAATCGATCTTCCGAAATCAAATGTACTTGCCTATACGTTAATGAACGGCAACAAAATCATTGTCCGCCCATCAGGCACAGAGCCTAAAATAAAGGCATACATTACTGCAATCGGAAAGAATAAAGAGGAGGCAGGCGAAATTGCCGAAAAGCTTATTGCTGAGGCAAATGCGCTTATGAAATAAAATGAACAGAAAATGGGTTAAAATAACCGCAATCATCCTTGCTGCATTAATGGCAGCCAGCGGACTCACCGTTGGTATTGTCGGTATATTAAATTAAATAACTGTTATGTAATTTCTGGCGTATCAGGTGCAGCATTGTTTGCTGCTGCAATCGCAGCAGTCTGCATTGTTAAAAAACAAAAAATCCAAAGACCTTGGTAAACGATAAATAAATCTAAATTACACAACCCACGGTGTCAGATTTGGCTTGATACCGTGGGTTTTTGTTTGTTCCACGGAGCGTGGATTTCTTCTAAAAGCCGTACATTGTGTTTTTTGTGCTGTTGTGTTATAGTAATGGCAGGGGGAAAAAGAAATGGATGCAAAACTTACCGGTAAGCTTATTTCAGAAAAAAGGAAAGAAAAAGGACTAAACCAAATTCAGCTTGGCGAGCTGCTCAATGTGAGCAACAGGACTGTATCAAAATGGGAAAAGGGTGACGGCTACCCCGACATTACCCTTTTGCCTGAGATAGCAGACTGCCTTGGTGTAACCATTGACGAGCTGCTGACAGGCAATGCACCTGCTGCACCCTGCGTTCAGGAGAATGAAAGCATAAATACTAATACAGACAACAGAAAAAAAGTATTGCACGAATTTAAGCTTTTGTTTATATTTTCACTGTTTATGTCAATATTCAGTGCTCTGCTCGGCGGAGTAACGGAGCTTTACTGCATATGGGCATTCCCTATTCTGTTTTACACACACTGGGAAATTATGTTCGCTGCCGTATCACTTTTCGCTGTTGTTGTCGGTATATTATTATTTGTGGTGGGAATTTACAGGCTGCACCTTGAATATAGCAAGACTGAAATTATAGGTCAGGCAAAAAACAAAGGCTTGGCATTATATATAATTTCAACTGTATTTCCCCTTTGCTTTACCGCAAGGATACTTGATATTGCTTTTCATATGCTCCCTAACCGGGTATACATTATTATGGCAGTGCTTATTGCAATGATCGCCTTAGCTGCATTTGTCCTTTACAGAAGGATTAACAATGAAAATGAAAAAATGGATTAGATTAATATTTATTCTTATAGGCGGCTTTCTGCTGTTTTACTTTATTGCACCTTTATTTGCACATATACTTAATATCGGCAACCTTGCAGGAATCATTTTCTCGGCAGCACTGATTTGTCTTGGTTTGTTTTTAAATCCGATATTAAAGCTTGTGCGCAAAATCAGATCAAAGAAAGCAGGAAAAATTGCTTTTGACTCGCTGTTTGTTACAGGCTGCTCAGTAATGCTTTGTTTTTTTATTGCGCTCGGCTCAACAATTGCGGCATCAACAACCAATGCGACAAATCAGCAAACAGTAATTATTTTAGGGTGTGCTGTTGTGGGTAAAAGTCCAAGCTGGATGCTTAGCTACAGAATTGACAGTGCCTATAAATACCTTGAGGCGCATCCTGACAGCGTTGCCGTGCTTTCAGGCGGTCAGGGAAATAAGGAAGACATAAGCGAGGCACAGTGTATGTTTAATGTGCTGACAGATAAAGGCATTGACCCCGACAGACTTTACCTTGAGGACAAAAGCACGAACACCTTTGAAAACATCAGCTTTTCTAAAAAGATAATTGATGAAAATAATCTCAGCACCGATGTTGCCATTGCAACATCAAGCTTTCACCTTAAAAGAGCAACAATCATAGCCGAAAAGCAGGAGCTCAAACCTGCAAGAATAAGCGCCTACACAAGTCACTTTTTACGTGCGACTTACTATGTGCGTGACACCTTCGGAGTCATTAAGGAATTTTTATTCTGATTAAAATCAAAGAGGTATTTATTTGTGAAAATTATAGGTAAAATTTATACCGATATGCCGGAAAAATTCGGCGTGCCAAGGCAGGCGGGGAATGTGCCTGCACTTGATGGAAAAATCATTTTTAATCCGCCCTACAATGTTGCAGAGGCTTTTGCAGGGCTTGAGGATTTCAGCCATATCTGGATACTTTGGCAGTTCAGCGAAAGCATCCGAGAGGATTTTTCTCCCACAGTACGTCCGCCACGTCTTGGCGGCGAAAAGCGTAAGGGTGTATTTGCCACACGCTCACCCTTCAGACCAAACGCAATTGCAATGTCCTGTGTTAAGCTGAAAAAAATTGAGCACACAAAAAACCACGGCACTGTGCTTTATGTTACAGGTGTAGATATGATGAACGGCACGCCTGTTCTGGATATTAAACCGTATATCACCTATACCGACAGTCATACCGATGCAAAACAGGGCTTCGCAGAAGATTTCGTTGATTACAGCCTTCATGTGGTTTTTCCCGATGAATTATTGCAGAGAATACCGAAAAATAAGCAGGACGGAATAATCGGAATATTGAAGCAGGACCCCAGACCATCATATCAGACAGACCGCTCACGTATTTATGGTATGAAATATCTGAATTTCGATATTAAATTCAAGGTTGATAATAAAATCCTATATGTCGTTGATGTAATAT
>VSOH01000005.1 GCA_009774735.1 Clostridiales bacterium | reverse complement strand
TCATCCATAAAAATCTTCTCTTGTCACCAAAACTTTTTTCATTATCTGCACACCACTTATGATAAAGCCACACATCAAACAACTGACTTACTGCATATACCACAAGTGAAGCAATTATCATTCGCGGAGTATTTGAGAACACCTGTGAAACGGCACCGTGAATGGTATCACTGTCAGCAGGGATATATGCAATCCAGCTTTGTGAAAGAACGAGGAAAAACAGCGATGAAAAAACACCCAGCCATACAGCCTTACCTGCCTCCTTTTTGCCCTCACATTCACTCAGAATATCCGTTACCAAAAAGGTTGCTGCAAAAAGCACATTACCGAGAGTCTGCTCCATACCGAACGCATTAATTAATATAACAACCTCAATATTTGCAAGCACGGTTGCGATTGCCGACACGCAGTAAAGTCCCGTTTTACCAAAAAATTTATATGCTAAAAGCACTGCTCCATATATAAAAACAACAGAGCCAATAAGTAATAATTCATTAATCATATATCAGTCACCTACTCCAAAATCAGTATTATTAATCAAAATATCCACCCTGTCATTATCCTTATAAACAGGGTAAAGCCTGTCCATAAATACTTTAATAACATTCATATCAGGCTTTATATCGGTGGTATTATTGCACATTATATTAATGCAAATCCTCTCAAAATACTCCAGCCCCAGCTCAACATCCTTTTTCATTGTCTGTGCGCTCTGACCCGTTATACCGAAAAGAAAATTTGCTTCGTCAAAATGCGTTGCAATAATATCCGGGGCTCTTTCCCTGATGCCTTTGTTTAAAACATTTTCTCTGAAATCATAGTCAAAGGTTTCAAGCCCAAGCTTCATTTTTAAATCAAAGCCGTCAAAAGTCTGCCTTAAAGCAGGGATTTTATCATTATAAATATAATGACTTTCAAAATGAACTGTTTTAATACCCTTTTCCTTGCAAAGGTTCTTGATTTCACCAAGAGTTTTGCTGTCCAGCTCAAAAACCGAGCCACTGTTGATAACCTCAAGATTACCATATTCACCCGTAACATTACTTAAAACCGAATGATTAAGCTGATAGTTTTCTTCATCATCATTGCAGCAATCGGTATGATAATCGCAGAATATGCATTTTTTATAAACACATCCGCGCCCCCTGAGCAAAATGATTTCCCTTGGATTTTTTTCTTTAATCACACTGTATCTTTCCATAAAATAAAAAAATGCGTCCTCTAAGGACGCATTGCCTATGCACTAAAAGGGCATAACTCACCCTGTATAATACATAACACTTCTCCCTTAGTTTTGATTATGGCTAAGCCTATCGGCAAGCCAAGGCAGGATGGTTACGAACTGCCCAAGCAAGATTAACAATCTTACTTTACCCCAATATAATAACACAAAAATGCTAATTGTCAATAGCTCTTTTTCTGCTGCTGATATCAAGCACCAGAACAAAGCAGCCTACAATAAGCAAAAATGACAAGCCTATATTGACGCTGGAGAACACAGGTATTGCACTGACATTGTTTGAAAAGACCTGCTGCTCCATAGGAAAAGCCAATAAAATCAGCTTTGTCACACAATAGCTGAGCAGTGCCGAAAGCACGCGAAAAAACAGAAAATCAACATATTTCATACCGCATTTCAGTATTGACGGCAAAAGCTGCATATGAATACAAAGTCCGCCGAAAGCAAGATAACCGCTGATTTCAGGCAGGCTGAAAGTTTCTCCGCTGCAAAGACCGTTTGTGATTTCAATAACAGGCAAAATAAATTTCGGAAGTGATACAATATTATTGACTGCACCGAAAAAGATTACAAAGGCTGTTATGCTGAGAACTGACTTTATTGCAGATTCGGCTGAATCTGCAATGGCATTGCCAAAGGACGGTGATTCACGATAAGAGTAATAGCCTTTCTTTATTCTCGGCTGTGTAAATGACAAGCCAAAGCCCATAAGCACCGAAACTGTAATGTTAGACACAAACAGTATCAGTCCTGCCTTCGGATTTAACAGCGTTACTGTACCCACTGCTGTAATAATAAAGCCGCAGCCGCCGCAGAAGTTAAATCTCAACAGTCTTGCAGCCTGAGCTCCGTCAATCTCCTGCGATAAAAAAAGCTCCTGTGTCAGCAGTGCACCTGTGGGATAACCGCCCACAAGCCCCATAATAACAGCAGGTATTGTCACCATAGGCAGGTTAAAAAGATAGTGCGACACAAATCCCAAGGCTCTTGCTATAACATCCCTTGCCCCCGTTTTCATAATCAGCAAAAAAATGATAAGCAGCGGCAGCAGGCTCGGTATTATTGTATTTTCCGCCAGTGCAAGACCCTTATAAGCGCCCTCACGCATCTCACCGGAGAATACAATAAGAAGCACTGCAACAGCAGACAGAATAATCAATAAAAAAATGTCCTTCTTTTTCATACTCAATTATATGAAATCAAAGGACAAAATATATTAATAATTCAAATTTGAAAGTGTGCTTTGACACCATTCATACACGATTTTAAACACATTGTCAAAATCATAATCTGTATTTTCACTGCTGTTTAAAGATATACTAAGTTCTAAAACCTCTTTATCCTTTGCCGCACTAAGGCTTTCAAGCAACTCTTTTTTGGTTAAAATAAACTCACCGCTTTTAAGATAGTGCAGATTCTGCAAAATAAAAAATACACCCTTGCAGGTTTGAGGGAAATATAAAACATTGCAATCTCTGTCCGCGTGGATATAACGATGACAAAGCTCGTGATAAAGATTTCCTACACTCATTTTTATATAATTCAAAATGTCAGCCTTTGAATATGACGGAACAAAATCACCTAAACAGCCAAAGCAGTCCTTCGTTGTATGAAGAAGATGACATATTTCCAACGCATTCCAGCTTTTCAGCTCTTCCCTGCCGCAAATAAAGCCACAGGATTTATCATAATCCCCCACTGCCATCAGAGCATTTTTATACGTTTTTAAATCTTCTGCAGTCATATCATCAATAATTGCCATTATATCGATGTCGCTGTTTTCGTTTGCCTCACCACGCAAATAGCTGCCCTGCAGACCCACATACAAAAGTCTGCCGTCGAAAGCTTCTTTAAGCTCGGCGGTTAATTCTTCAATATATTTATCAATACAAATCATATGAACTCCTTCAGTCGATATCATACTTAGTCAGCCTGCCCTTTTGCGAAAGCTGAGGGTAATCCCACTGCCTGAGCACCTCATAAGTGCCTGCACAAACAGCATTGGAAAGATTAAGGCTTCTGATAATTCCCCTCATCGGCAGACGGACACACTTGTCATAATTATCCTTTAAAAGCTCCTCGGGAAGACCCTTGGTTTCCTTACCAAATACAAGAAAAGCATTGTTTTTATATGCCATATCACTGTGCGCAACACCGCCCTTCGTGGTAAAATAGTAAAAATCGGCACCCTCGTTCTGCTGAAAGAAATCCTCCATACTATCGTAATATGTGATGTCAAGCTTATCCCAGTAATCGAGTCCTGCTCTTTTCACCTGCTTGTCTGTTATCTGAAAGCCCATTGGTCCCACAAGGTGCAGACGTGCCCCTGTTGCCGCACAGGTACGGGCAATGTTGCCGGTATTCTGCGGTATTTCAGGCTCAATGAGTGCAATATTAAGCTGATATTCCATTTATATAAACCTCTTTAATATCCATATTTTCATCAAGGAATACGAAATCTGCACACTTGCCCACTGCAATTGAGCCGATTTCATCATCAGCCCCAATTACCCTTGCGGGATTGATTGTACAGGCTTTAAGTGCAGTCTTAAAATCAACACCAAATTCAAGAAGGTTTTTAAATTCGGTATGCAGATTTGAAATGGATGCGGCAATTGTTCCGTCAGCAAGCACGGCATACTTTCCGTTTTTCTCAACAAACACCTGCTGACCGCCAAGCTCAAACTCGCCCTCGCCAAGACCTGCACCACGCATACTGTCGCTTATAACAACAGCCCTATCCTCGCCTAACATCCTGAATGTATTTCTAAGAACAGCAGGGCATATATGACCACCGTCACAAATCAGCTCACAGGTAGCATCACTGTCAATAACAGTTCCGACTATGCCGGCTTCACGGTGCGTCATCGGTGTCATAGCGTTATAAAGATGCGTTGCATGGCTCACACCAAAATCAATTGCTTTTTTGCATTCCTCGGAATCCGCCGCAGAATGACCAATAGAAACAGTCGCTTTTGTGCTGACATATTCAATAAATTCCTTGCTGTCAAAGGCTTCGGGTGCAATAGTAATCAGCTTGACCATATTGTTTGAAGCCGCCATAAGCTCATCAAATTCTTCAATTGTTCCGCCACGGACATATTCGGCATTCTGTGCCCCCTTTTTGCTCATTGCAATAAATGGTCCTTCAAGATTAATGCCTGCAATTTTTGAGCCGCCGCTCTTATAATCGGCAATGGTCTTGACAATATCAAGAAGTCTGTCCTTAGGCAGAGTCATTGAAGTGGGGCAAAAGGAGGTAACACCATGGTGGGCAAGCTCACTCGTGATTTTATCAAGACTTTCAACAGATGCATCACTGCTGTCACCGCCGCCACAGCCGTGAATATGAATATCCACCAAACCCGGAATAAGGGTTAAACCGTTCATATCCCTGCCTTCTCCAAGAATACCTATCTGTTTTATTTTTCCGTTTTCAATTTCAATGTCACCGAATTCCTTTTCAAAGAACTCATTATAAAAGGTGCAGTTTTTAAAAATCATTACTCATTTTCCTTTGCTATTCTGAAAGCCAATTCCTCAAGCTGCTCATATGTTTCGAGTGTACCGATTTCACGTCTGAAGGCGGCACCGCCTCTTAAACCCTTTGTATAATAAGCAGCATGATGCCTTGCCTCTCGCATTGCGGTATATTCACCCTTGTATTCAATAATTTTTTTGATATGCTTAAGCATAACAACCATTTTTTCATTTATGCTCACATCAGGCAGAACTCTGCACGCATCAAGATATGCATTAATCCGTCTGAAAAGCCAAGGATTGCCGAGTGCACCCCTGCCAATCATTATGCCGTCACAATTCGTTTTTTCAAGCATAATTGCGGCTGATTGCTCATCGGTAATATCACCATTGCCGATAACAGGAATGCCGACCGCCTGCTTAACCTCAGCTATTATATCGTAATCAACAGTACCTGAATACATCTGAACTCTTGTTCTTCCATGAACAGCTATAGCGCTTGCACCATTTTTTTCGGCAATTTCGGCAAGCTCGACAGCATTGATATGATCATCGTCCCAGCCCTTGCGGATTTTAACCGTAACGGGAACATCAACAGCAGATGACACCGCCTTAATAATTTCACCGGCAAGCTCAGGCTTTTTCATAAGACTTGCACCGCCGCCGTTCATTGCAATTTTAGGTGCAGGACAACCCATATTAATATCAATTATATTTGGTTTAAAATCAAGGCATTTAACAGCCGCCGCTGCCATTACCTCAGGGTCATCACCGAAAATCTGTGCTGCCGCAGGATTTTCAATTTCACCAAGCGTTAATAGCTGAGCGCTCTTTTTATCGCCCATTGTCAAGCCCTTTGCCGACACCATTTCCGTAACAACATAACCGGCACCATAATTAATACAAAGCTCACGAAAGGCTCTGTCAGCAATACCTGCCATAGGTGCTAAGCATATTCCGTTTTTAATTTCAACATTTCCAATTCTCATAATAATAGTAATATATCATAAAACAGCTTTTAAATCAAATAATGCAAACAAAAAACGGATTGATAATCTCAATCCGTTTTAACGATTTTCTAAAATCAGTCTATCTCTATTGATATTTTGGCGTCATTTCTTGTTGCCGCTGCACGCATAACAACACGGATAGCCTTGGCAATTCTGCCCTGCTTACCGATAACTCTGCCCATATCCTCCTCATTTACATGAAGGTGGTAAACGGTTACGCCCTCTTCATTAGGTTCGCTAACATCAACAGAAACATCCTCGGGCTTGCATACCAGGCCCTTAGTTATAGAAATCAACAAATCCTTCAAAGAAAACACCTCCTGTTAAGCTTTGTTATTTTTAACAATAATCAAAGATTAAAGGATGCCTTCTTTTTTAAGAATACTCTTAACAGTATCAGTTGGCTGAGCACCGTTAGCAATCCACTTCTTAGCCTTGTCTGCATCAATTCTGATTTCAGCAGGGTCAACCATTGTGTTATATGTGCCGATTTCCTCAATGAAACGACCGTCACGAGGGTATCTTGAATCTGCTACTACTACACGATAGAAAGGTGCCTTCTTTGCACCCATACGACGAAGTCTGATCTTTACTGCCATTTTTGTTACCTCCAAAAAATTAAATAATTATTTTATATTTTTCAAACCGTTATGGTTTATGAACTGATTAAAATCCGAATGGGTTGGAACTGCCACCCATTTTGCCCATCATCTTTTCTGCCATATCAGGGTTAGCCTGCATCATACGACGCATCTTTTTGCTGATTTTCGGTCCGCCTTTTCCGCCGCCGAACTGCTTCATCATCTTTTGCATCTGCTTAAACTGAGCAAGCAGCTTATTAACATCCTCAACCTGCATACCGCAGCCGGCTGCTATTCTGCGCTTACGTGACGGATTTATAATATCGGGCTTTGTTCTTTCCTCTTTCGTCATGGAATAAATAATCGACCTGAATTTTGTAAAGGCTGATTCATCAATATCCTCATCCTTTATTTTACCGCCGATGCCCGGTATCATTTTGATCGTATCCTTCAGACTGCCCATTCGTTCAATCTGGTCAAACTGATCAAGCAAATCATTAAGGTCAAATTTATTTTTGGCAAGCTTCTTTTCAAGTGCAGCCGCCTTTTTCTCGTCAAGTGACTGCTCTGCCCTTTCAATAAAGGAAAGTACGTCGCCCATACCGAGAATACGTGATGCCATACGTGACGGGTGGAAGGTTTCAAGATTATCGAGCTTTTCACCTGTACCGACAAATTTAATCGGCTTACCTGTAACAGCTCTTACAGACAGTGCAGCACCGCCTCGAGTATCACCGTCAAGCTTTGTTAAAATAACACCGTCAATACCGAGTGTTTCGTTAAAGCTTTTGGCAACATTAACTGCATCCTGACCTGTCATTGCATCAATTACCAACAAAATCTCATGAGGATGAACTGTGGAGCGAATGTTTGTAAGCTCCTCCATTAACTGCTCATCAATATGAAGTCTGCCGGCTGTATCCAGAAACACGTAATCATTACCGTGGTCCTTCGCATATTTAATTGCCTCATCAGCAATTTTAACAGGATTTTCAGTACCCATTTCAAAAACAGGCACACCAACCTGCTCACCCACAACCTGAAGCTGTTTAATAGCTGCAGGACGGTAAATATCGCAGGCTACAAGAAGAGGTCTGTGACCTTCTTTTTTTAGCTTAAGAGCAAGCTTTGCTGAGTGCGTTGTTTTACCGCTTCCCTGAAGACCGCACATCATAATGACAGTCGGAGGATGGTTGGCAATTGCAAGCCTTGACTCATTGCCGCCCATTAAATCGGTAAGCTCCTCGTTAACTATTTTAATTACCATCTGACCGGGAGTAAGCGACTCCATAACATCGGCACCGATAGCACGTTCTGTTACCTTAGCGGTAAATTCCTTTGATACTTTATAGTTAACATCTGCTTCAAGAAGTGCAAGGCGAACCTCTCGCATTGCTTCTTTAACATCTGACTCAGTTAATTTGCCCTTGGCACGTAATTTTTTAAATGAATTTTCTAAGCGTTCGCTTAAGCCTTCAAATGCCAAGTCATCAACTCCTAACCCTCTTTAAGAAAAGAGGCAAGTGTTTTTATTCGGGCAACACAGTCATTGACTTCCATTGAAAGGGAGTGATTCAGATTATATTCATTGATAATCTCAGCACACTCGACTATTTCGTCAATACCTTTTTTCATTTCATTAAAGCGCTTTGCAAGCCCCAGATGCTCCTCCATATCAAAAAGCTGAGCCTCGGCACGCTTGATTGAATCCCTGACGCCCTGACGGGTTATGCCCTCATTTTCAGCAATTTCGGAAAGAGAAAGGTCGTCCTCATAATAGTAGACTAAAAAATCATGCTGCTTCTTTGTGAGCATTTCACCATAAAAATCCAGCAAAAAAGGAATTTCAAGATTTTTAGCCAAACAGACCTCTCCTTTCATATACTCAATGAGTGTAAAGCAATAATCTTTACAGCAAGGTGTATTATACTAAAGAGCGGCTTATATGTCAAGCCTATTTTTAATAAAAAATATTATTAAATTTATGCATGAGCTATTGACACAATTTATAGTACAAAGAAAAGACCTTTACACAAAATACATAACAAAAGACCCGTGAAATTCACGGGTCTGAAAATACCGAATTATAATGCAGCCTTTGCAGCTTCAACAAGTGCTGTGAAGCCTGCAGGATCAGCAATAGCAATCTCAGAAAGCATCTTTCTGTTAAGATCAACACCGGCCTTCTTCAAGCCGTTCATAAATGTTGAGTAGTTCATACCATTTGCTTTGCATGCAGCAGAAATACGAGTAATCCACATCTTTCTGAAATCTCTCTTCTTCTGCTTTCTGCCGATATATGCGTACTGTCCGCTCTTCATAACAGCCTGCTTAGCTGTTTTAAAGAGTCTGTGCTTTCCGCCGTAGTAACCTTTAGCTGCTTTTAATACTTTCTTTCTTCTTTTACGAGTGGCCATAGCGCCCTTAATTCTTGCCATGTCAATATACCTCCGTGTTTATAGTTAAGCTTAATATCTAAGCAATTTCTTCTTACTTATAAGGAACTAATCTCTTGCACTGCTTCTGGTTTGTAACGTCAGCAACTGCAGTTTTACGTAAATTTCTCTTACGCTTTGTTGATTTCTTTGTAAGAATGTGTGAGGTGTAAGCATGAGCACGCTTAACCTTGCCGCTTTTTGTTGTCTTAAAACGCTTTTTAGCGCCGCTGTGTGTCTTAATCTTTGGCATAATTATTCCTCCGTATTATAAATTACTTAGCCTGCTTTGGTGACAAAAACATAAGAATCTGTCTGCCCTCAAGCTTTGGTGCTTTATCAACATTAGCTTCCTCTGCAACAGCATCGGCAAAGCGCTTCATATTGTCAACGCCCAAATCAGAATGAGCCATCATTCTGCCCTTAAGTCTGATAGAAACCTTCAGCTTATGACCGGAAGCAAGGAATTTTTTAGCCTGATTAACTTTCGTATTGAAATCACCAACATCTATTGTAACTGAAAGGCGGATTTCCTTCGTTTCAATCTGTTTCTGGTTTTTACGGTTTTCCTTTTCCCTTTTAGCCTGCTCATAGCGGAACTTTGAGTAGTCCATAATTTTGCAGACAGGCGGCTTAGCCTGAGGAGCAATCTTAACCAAATCAAGGTCACTGTCCTCTGCAAGCTTAAGTGCTGCTTTGGCACTCATAATTCCAAGCTGCTCACCATCGGCAGAAACTACACGTAATTCCTTATCTCTGATTTCACCATTAATCTGTTGAGCTTCCTTACTGATAAAAAACACCTCTTAAAAATTAATAACAAATAAGTGCGAACGCAAAACGCCCGCACCTCAATAATTACAAATGTAATATTGCCCTTTTTGCTAACGCTTAAGGGGAGAACGGGGTTCGTTCTTCTTTGTTGTGTGGATATATTACCATATGTTTGCGATTTTGTCAATAGAAATATTTATTAAACTATTCAAAAAAAGGAATCATTTCTTTGCAATAACACTCTAATAATTTGCCTTTATGGTTTTATCGCTCATATTAAATGTTACCGAGCCGTACTTTGTTGACATAACAAAGCTTTCATAAGGCAGACCGTGTGAACGAAAAGTGAAATCGCTGTCAAGAGTATAATCATATGTATCAGGTATTGAAGCAGGCAGTTTTTTTACATCGGAAGCACCGATTTTATCAGCTAATGTATTAACATCCGTATCTAAATCCATATTCATTATAATATCGCAGATTTCTACTGCTCTTTCAGCAGCCTCCGCCTCATTAAGGAGACCATAAACCGGGGCGTAGTTGCAGTTAAAAACCGGTTCCTTGCTTTTATCAATAATATAATAATGAAAAATCATATCTAAACCGGCAACTGTCATATTAATATTGATTATCTCAGGTTTATATCCCTCAAAATCAAACTTTGCCACATAACTGTTAACACTGGTCCAAATATATTCAACATCTTCATTTATCGGCTTACAGTAATCGGAATAATGACGAGATTCCTCCTTGTCAATATCTATATCGCTGATACGGTATTGCGTTAATCCATCTTTTTCCTTTTTTTCAAAATCCACCCTATATGTAAAACCATCCTCGGAAAGAAAGATTGCAGTGTCAAAATCATCATTCTTGATTTCATAAACTAATTCACTTTTTCCAAATCCGCCTTTTTCAAGGCACTGCAAATAATCATCACAATATTTAAAATGTTTAAGTTGCTGTGCTGCAAAAATTTTAGACTGAGCAATTTCCTGCGGCGATGCTTGACTATACGCATATGCACCTACAGCTATGACTGTAATTATCAAAACAATTGTCATTATGATAGCACGCAGCTTTTTCGGAAGCCTCATTAATATAGCATATATGATACCATATACAACTGAAACCATTATATACAAAACAATTTTTGGTACTGTACCGAGCATAGCTATATCTCCTCAATAAAAAACGGTTATAATAACACACAGAAAATCCATGTATATTATAACCGTCAAAATTATAGCTGTCAATCTGTATCAATCTGTATTTGTGCTTCCAAGCTTTGCCCACTGTGCCAGAAAATCATCATAATTATCTGTGAAATAAAAATCGGCACCGTTATTATAGGAGAAGAAATAGAAATACTCTGTATCTGCATGATTTACAACCGCATCAATATTTCCGACACCCGGGTTACAGATCGGACCGCTTGGCAGTGCCGCACACTTATAGGTGTTATAGGATGTTACAATATCATCTGCAAAGCCGTTCTCACGCAGCTTATTACCATAATCAATGGTAACATCGCTCTGGAGCTGCTGTCCCTTTTCAAGTCTGTTGATAAACACTGAAGCAATTTTCTGCGCAACACCCTCCCCTAAGGTTTCCTTTTCAACAACAGAAGCAAGGGTTACAAGCTCATACATCGTCATATTGTTCTGCTCACAATAGGTTTTCCAGCTACTGTTTATTCTGTCAGCAAATGCACCGAGCATTGTATCAACAACCTCATAAGCCTGCATATTCTCGGCAAAATCATATGTTGCAGGAAAAAGAAAGCCCTCTAATGGATAAGCAACAGTTCCACCATCAGGAATGTCGGCAATGAATGAATAGTCATATTTGGATTTATCCTTGCAGGCATTGAGAAAATCATCAGCACTGCATACACCGTTTTCCTCAAGAGTGGTTGAGATTTTAAAAATATCATAGCCCTCCGGAATACAGATGGAAACAGACTGATGCGTAATATCAGGAGCTTTCAGCTTCTGTGCAATTTCCTCGTAGCTCATCTGAGAATTCAGCTCATATTCACCGGGAATATATTCAAAATCAGGGTAATGCTTACTCATCCACATATCCCAGATTGTATCGCTGTTAATAATTTCATTCGTAAACAGAGCCTGTCCTACATCATATTGCGATGTACTTGTAATATTAACAACGCTGCCTGATTCCTGTCTTCTGTTGCCATCAATCTCATCAGTTATATATTTATAGCCGAAAAATGCCACAACAGCAAGAAGCACAACAACAAGAACTGCTATAACCAACGATGAAAACTTACTTTTCTTCTTTGCCATAAACTCCTCCTCTATTGCCTGCACATAGGTATATGCGGCAATCCTCTGTCTGTAATTTCAGCACCGATTACTTTGAAACCCAGCTTTTCATAAAAGGGCACAGCATAATTTTGAGCATCGACAAGCACTTTATCCGCACCCATATCAAAGGCCCTGTCGGTAACAGCCTTAACTATATCTGCACCATAACCTTTACCGCGGCACTCTTTCAAAATTGCAATTCTGCCTATTTTTATGCCTGCTGCGGTTTCGGCAATTCTTGCCGTACCAACAGGCTTATCGCCCTCATAAAGCAGTGCAAAAAGGCTTGTTTTATCATATTCATCAAACTCATTGTCAGCATCTGCACCCTGCTCATTTGTGAAAACACAGGTGCGGATTGCCTTAACGATTTCAAACTCAGCAGCACTGCTGTCAAAAAAATCAATTCTCAATCTGATGTACCTTCAGCATATTCGTTGTGCCTGAAATACCAAGCGGTATTCCGGCGGTAATAACAACAATGTCACCCTTTTCAACTGCATTTGCAGCCAGTGACACCTCAACCGCATGGTCAAACAATTCGTCAGTATTATCTTTCAATTCACATTTAATCGGCGTAACTCCCCAGCTTAAGCTAAGCTGGCGCCACACCTTTTCATCAATAGTTGCACCAATAATATTTGTTGCAGGTCTGAACTTTGAAATCAATCTTGCAGTAGTACCACTCTTTGTTACGGTAATAATAGCAGATGCATTCAAGTCGTGAGATGTAGTAACAGTTGCGTGACTGATAGCCAACGTAGTGTCTTTTGCTATACTCTGCGGATAGAAATTATTGAAACGCTTAATATAATCAATATCATCCTCTGTGTTTTTTGCAATAGATGTCATCGTTTCAACAGCCTCAACAGGATGCTTGCCCACAGCACTTTCACCTGAAAGCATGATTGCACTTGTGCCGTCATAAATAGCATTGGCAACATCGGTAATTTCCGCTCTTGTCGGTCTTGGATTATTAATCATGGATTCCAGCATCTGTGTTGCAGTAACAACAATTTTACCTGCGTCATAAACCTTATGAATAATCATTTTCTGAATAGCAGGAATACGCTGAAAATCAATCTCAACACCCATATCACCACGTGCTACCATTATACCGTCGGACACGCTGATAATTTCATCAATATTCTTTACACCCTGCTCGTTTTCGATTTTAGAAATTATTTTAACATTCTTCCAGCCGATAGCCTCAACATAGTTACGCAGAATTGTTACATCCGTTGCACTTCTAACAAATGAAGCTGCCACAAAATCAAAATCGTGATTAGCACCAAACTGCAAATCTGCCATATCTCTTGATGAAAGATAGGGCATCTTCAGTTCAACATTCGGCACATTAACACCCTTATGATTTGTCAAAAGACCGCCATCAATAACCACACAGTTAATGTCTGTACCATTAACCTTTTCAACCCTCATTGAAATAAGACCGTCATTAATCAGAATTGTTGTGCCCACGCTTACATCAGCAGGCAGTCCCTCATAATTTATATAACACTTTTTCTCATTGCCCATGCACGGTATAGTTGTAAGTGTATACCTATCGCCTGAGTTTATAACCGCACCCTCTGGATTTTCAAAATCACCAAGCCTGATTTCAGGCCCTTTTGTATCAAGCAATGTGGCAATTGGCTGATTGAGCCTATTTCTTACCTCAATTACCTCATTAAGTCTTTTTTCGTGATCCTCGTATGAACCGTGGCTGAAATTAAATCTCGCAACATTCATACCTGCTTTTATCATTTTTTCAAGCACCTTCGGGTTATCCGTTGCAGGACCCATAGTGCAGATGATTTTTGTTTTCTTAGTTTTCATAAAAATGCTCCATAGTTTATTGAGTAAAAATGATTATAAAACACAATCAAATCTACCCCATTGTTATGATACCACAAAATAATCAAATTGCAACAAAAATATATAAAGACTTTTCAAATATAAAAAGGGCAAATGTCCTGAAACATTCGCCCCTGATAAAATTAATGATTATTTTGTAACTGATGTGGCAGGAATAAAGGTATCATTTGACTTTTCAAATTCAACTGTAACCGTATCACCCTTATTAATCAGCAGTACCTCCATAGCATCAGTCACCTTGATATAATAATACTTGCCGTCAATCTGCAGATAGTAAACCGTATTGCCGTCATTAACCGATGACTTAATATCTGTTACCTCTCCGGTAACCTTATTGCCGTCTGTTGAAGAAGCCGGAGGCGGAGTCTGAGAATCTGTATTGTTATTATCAACACTGTCTATTTCCTCTGTATCGACAATAACATTATTCTTATCAACATCATCCGCTACACCCTTTTCTTTAAGAGCATCAATATAGCTTTCAAGTGCACTGTTCAGTGCCCTGGCATCACTCTTTGCCACATCAAGAAGACCTGTTCCTACGACAGTTTTATCCTCAAGACTTACAAAAGCATAGCCCTTTACTGTATTACCTGTACCATAAAGCGACATAAAGTAAGTCGGATTATCATCAATACCAAGAAGAATCGGGAAGGTTGCACGATAGCCATAGTTCAGTACAGCATCCTCTGCAGATTTCTGCGCAGCATTCTCCATAGCACCGGCATTAGGATAATACTTTGTTTCCTTCGTTCTCTGATTACATAAAATGAAACCGAAGTTAGAAGCATCAGACTCTGATGAGGTTACACCTGTGTACACCCAAACATCATCATTCATTGCAATATTACCGCTGCCGTCAGATGCAATGTTAACATCATTCTGGAAAATAATTGAGTTCCAGAAACCATTCTGCAGCTTTCCGTAGTAATTATACTGCTCAATCAAAAGTGCTTCACTGTAAACAACGTCAATCCAGTTAAGTGAAGTATCTGTCTTAACCTGTTCAATATCATAATAATTACTTTCACCATTAAGGGCATCGGTAATAATTACACCCTTAACATCCGTACCGCCGAAAAGACCGATTGTCTTGTCAAGAACAGCAGTAATCCAATATGGATGCTGACTATCGTCTATCTCAAAATTAGGAGTATCAAACAGCATTGTAGGATACTGAAAACGCAGATGACGAATCAATTTTTCATTGAACAGCTCAGTAGGAGAATACTTAATACCCTCTCCGAACTGCTCAACGCAGTTGATTGCTGTAACCTTCTGAGTTACAAGGTCTGTAATCATATATGCAGGCAAACCATTTTTTGTATTGTTAACCCACTTGAACACATCAGCATACTCAAGATAAGAAACTCTTACAGGTGTATTCTTATAATTAATCTGGGTTGAATTTGCAGAAACAACATACTGGCTCTTATATTCACTCAGCGAACCAAGCTGCTGGTCTGCAAGGGTATAAGCTCTGTCAGCGTCAACTCTCGGCACTTTATCATAGCTGATTTCCTCAAAATCAGTTTCAAAATCACCATTTTCGATAGTTATAAGCTGACTGTAGCTGCCTGCTCTGAACAGTGTAATACCGGTTACCCAGCCTACTGCCATAACAACAAGCACAACGCCCACTATAATTAACGGCACAAGTGTCTTTTTCTTAACATACTCCTTACGTTCAACCTTTTTGTTTGCCTTACATACAAATGCAAATGCAGCAACAAAAATTGCAACAAGCAAAACAATGAACATATAAAATTGAGAATCATGAATATTAAGAGCAGGAAGCATCATATAATATGCTATTCCCCCGCCCACAAGTGTTATTAATAACGAAATCAACACACGCAGCGGCACCTTGTCAGGCTTAACTACTGCCTCAACCTCTTCACCCTTGGGCCATTTAATTTTTTCCTTGAATTCATTGATTACCTCATCGGCATCATAATCCATTTTTGGAATTTGGTTATCGTCCATAATCAATTCTCCTTTAAAATAGTATTTCAATTATACTACATATAAATATTATTATCAATATATTTTTTATGAACAAACAAATCAAGGCTCGGTACATAAAAGTACCGAGCCTTTCAAATTTCTCAATTATTTTCTCTTAATCTGCTTTTCTTTCATAAGATAATCATCAGAAGCAGGATAGTGGTTTGTGTAAGTGATAGTAAGAGTAGCACTCTTATCCTTAATAACAGCAACATTAGCATGGTTAACAGCAATGTTAACAACCATATTATAATCAGCTTCAAGAATTTCTTTAGTAGCAGTATCAACCTTAACTGTTACTGTACCGCCCTTATAGTCAACCTTAACATTTTCCTCTACTGTACCTGATGCGAATGTAAGCACATCAATCTGACCCATAACGCCGCCGATATCACCGAGAACCTCGAAGAAACGACCTGCAGAGTCATCGCCGCGCATACTCATAGAACCAGCCTTAGGCTGAATCACCATTTTGATTGTTCCGTCACCATTATCGGTAATATTAGCAGCAAGGATATCGTCAGCAGTTACGGCTGATGTTCTGAAATCATGGTCATTCTTACGTGTATCATCCTCAAGGTTATTATCCATTTCAGGATTTCTGTTGTAGCAAGGAACAAGACCATAAGTATTCTTAGCAAACAAACCGCCTGCAATACCAGGAACAAGATTGTTAATAAGTGAGTTTGATGCACCATCAATCATAATGTCACCAATTGTCATATCCTCATCACCAAGAAGCTTATACCATGTCTGAGTATTGCCGTCACCGTCAATATACTCAGCAGTTAAAGTTTTGGTATAATCATAAGCGTCCTTATAGAAAGCAGCAACATCCTCAAGTGTATTGAACTCAACACCGCCGTAAGTACCCGGAGTCAACGCATCAATTACAGGCACATCCTCTGAAGAGTTTGCATCAGCATTATCATCTGTCTTCTGCCAGTCACCGGTCTTAATCTCGTGAATAGCCTCAATAGCACCGTTTGTTACATAGTTAACTTTCTTACAACCTGCAAAGCTGGTAGCAATCATACCAACAGCGAGAGCAAGACATAAGCCCTTTTTTACATATTTGTTCATTTAGGGTTCCCCTTTCATAATTTGTACAATGTACGAATCTGTTTAGTCTAAAACACTACATATAAAATTTATCGTAAAATTGCAAAAATGTCAATAGTATTTTGAAAATTCAATGACTATTTTTTTAATATACGCCAATTTTCATTGAGATTTGCAATTTATTGTGCTATAATATGGAAAAATTCCCTAATTTTTAACGGAGGCTAAAATTTATGAGATGTAAAAATTGCGGAACTGAAAATGACGATAAAAGATATATATGCGAAAATTGCGGCTCCCCTCTTTATGACGAAGAGGACTTCAGCACCCCTGTACCCGAGGAGCAGGCACAGCCTTACGATGCTGTTAATTCAAACAACAACACTTTACCGCCTGTGGATAACAATAGCAAGAATGAGAACAAGCTTGCAGAAAAAAAGAGTATAATTGTAATAGCAATACTTGTTGTGCTGCTTGTAGCAATAATTGCATCTGTAGCTGTTGTAGCAAGCACAAAAAATAAAAATGATGTTTCTGCATCATCCACATCAAGCACTTCACAGACACTGTCAGCGCAGCAGTCAACAACAAAAAAGCGTACAACTGAAAGAACAACCGAAAAAGAAACAACTACCGAATCAACCACTACAACCACAACTACAACAAAACAGCAAAACTGGTCTATAAAGCTTGTAAGCCACGGAGGCGGCACTGTTGATGGCAGCGGTTCATACAAAGATGGCGACAACGTAACAATTACTGCCACACCGGATGATGGCTATGAATTTGATGGTTGGTACTCAAACGGCACAAAAATAAGCAGCACAATGAGATACTCATTCACTGCTGCTGAGGATGTCAGCATTTCTGCTGTATTTTCTCCTGTAAGCACTACAGAGGCACCTACTATTGAGGATATGGACGGAGGAATGGATTAATATGACTAAAGGAGAGCTCGCTGAAAGCCTTTTCAGAAATGGGTTCAACTGCAGCCAGGCAGTGGCTGTTGCTTTTTCTGAAGAAATGAAACTTGACAAAGAGCTGGTTACTCATCTTACTCTCGGCTTCGGAGGAGGTATGGGAAGAATGAGAGAGGTTTGCGGCTCCGTTTCTGCTATGACCTTTGTGCTCTCCGCAGTTTATGTATATGATGACAGAGCCAAAATGTATGAACGTGTTCAATATGTTTCAAACCGATTTAAGGCTGAAACAGGAGCAATCGTATGCCGTGAGCTTCTCGGCTTAAATACCAAAGGCGCTGACAAACCTATCCCGGAAAAGCGAACACAGGAATACTATAAAAAGCGTCCATGCCCTAAAATTGTTCACCTTTGTGCAGATATTCTTGAAGAATATTTAAAATTAAATCAATTATAATTAAAAAAAGTGTTGCATTTTTTCAGCTTTTGTGTTATATTATCTAAGCACAAAAGTTGTGCATATGTGCGCTGGTAGCTCAGCTGGATAGAGTGACTGGCTACGAACCAGTAGGTCGGGGGTTCGAGTCCCTTCCAGCGTACCACATAAAAAATCCTTGAAACCGTTGATATTACTTGGTTTCAAGGATTTCTTTTTGTCTTAAAACCATCATTTTTCACGACCACTTATTTTTCATTTTGACCACATAGCTTTCCCAATTTTCTATATAATATATGTTTTATATTATATAAATTAAGGAATGTATAAAATCTTTCTTTTCTGTATATTTTTGCTTCAAATTATTTTTGACCACAATAATGACCACATATTTTCAGGTATGATTTTAGCCGTTACATTGGTTTGTAACGGCTTTCTTTATTTTATATTATATATTAGTACATAATTATTATGCTTCTCTAAGACCACACTGTGCATTCATTACTGTCAAGTATCCTATCTCAAACGCAGCTTCCATTTTATCGGCTGCACTTGTTTTCAGTTTTTTAGTTGCGTGGACATAAGTGTTCATTGTGAATGCCACATCCGAGTGCCCGAGCATACTCGACAAGGCTTTTATCTCTACACCTTCCTCAAGTGCTATCGTTGCACATGTATGCCTTAAATCGTGAAATCTTGTACTCTCAGGCAATCCTGCTCTTCTAAGCATTCTTTTAAACTTTCTTGTCACTGCATTCTGATCTCTGTATGTTCCTGTTTCAGGCGATGGGAACATTAATGTTGTTCCTCTTGCCTGTTACATTTTTAATCTCGCAAGTGCCGATGCACAATCCGAACTTATTGCTATCGTTCTGATCGAGTTTTTTGTCTTAGGTGTTTCGGTTTGCAATACACTGTTTATTCTTTGAACCTGTTTGTTGATTGTAAGTGTCCTTTTATTGATATCTAAATCATCCCACTCTAATGCAAGAATTTCACCAAGTCTTAACCCTGTTGTTAATTCAAGGTAATAAAATTCAAAGCAACCGCTATTGAAGGCTTCTTCAAGTAGGCGATTGCTTTGTTCTTTCGTTAAAGGATTCATTCCCTTTACCCTGTCTTTCGGCATATTTAATTTATCAGTAGGATTCTTATTTGCTTTTTTTATTTTTACTCTCTTACCACACCAAGGGACTCGGACCACGTGGCTCCAAATCTTTGATTTGGGAGAAAGGTCCGGTGGACCTTTCGTCAGCAAGTGACGGGACCCTCCGGCGTACCAAAAAGCAAGTACTTTTCAAGCACTTGCTTTTAATTTTTACAAAAAAAGAGTGCGGGATAACCCGCACTCATAAAAGTGTTAATTAATACAATGGTATTCGTTTAAAAATCACTACTGAAGCCGAAATCCCAGTCAATGTCGCCACCGTTAACCTCGTCGCCGCCACCTAAGCCGCTTGTTGTTATTACAGCATTAACATCATTTAAAAGCTGAACCTCAAATTCAGGTGTTTTATACATTTTACGCTGCATAAAATCAATCAACCTCCTGCAAACTTTTATTAGTTTTTTATAAAAGCCAGATGCATTTGCGTATGAATATACAATATTCTAAAATTAATTAAATTTTTTATACCTCGTCCGGTGCTGTTGTATCGTGATAGAGGTTATCATTCGTTTTGCTGAGATCGCTGTCCCACTCACTGATGATAATAACCTTTTCACCATTGATATTAAGCTCAATCCAGCCTGCAGCCTTAAAGCTTTCAAGAGAATTTACAGGTAAGTTATTAACTGTAAGCTTGATGAAATTGTCTTCACGCTTTTCATTTAAAGCGATTGACTGATTTATATGATAATAGTTAACAATACCAACCTTTTTCTCAGGAACAACAATCTGTTCAATCTGAAGAGCTGTTGAATTAGCATTGTGATTACCGTTGCCTTTTGTGATGTAATCTGTCCATTCAGAGGAAGAAGAATCATCCTTTATTGTTTTGGTAACCAAAGTGCCATATCCGGTAATCTGAGCATTTGCAAATTTTTCATTTGTTGCCAAATCTCCGTTTACATTAATATATGTTCTAAGAACAACTTTACCACCATCGTATGTCATATGCTGGGTTGTAAGAGTGATATTCTGTGCAACATACTCAGCATCAACCTTCCAATTAGCGGTAACTCTTATGGTTTTGTCACTGCTCTTGTCAAAGTCAAGTGCACCTTCGTCTACGGTCCAGTAATCAAACATATAAAGTGCATTGTTTGATTTGAGTGCTGAAAGCTTAACAGTTGACTCGCCTGCATAGGTGAAAGTAACTGTTTCATCGTCATAATAACCGTTACCTCTGATATTTACTGTAAGCTTTACTGCTTCAGTCTGAACCGAAATATTCATATTAGAAGTAACATTTGCAACGGTATACTCACCATTTGAAGAGCCATATTCAATACCGTTAACATATACATGAGTTACCTTGTAATATTCATTAGGAGTAACAGTAAACTTTACTGTATCACCATACTGAATGCTGTCATTAATAACATTAACCTGTGACTGACCGGCATTAATATCATAGCTGATAGCAATTTTCTTAACACTTACGTGGATTGTTATGTCATTTGTAACATTTTCAACAATCTTGCTTCCGCCTGTTGCAGAAAGCTGCGTGTTATTGCCTTTGATATCAATTTTATCAATTACATAACCTGCATTTAATGAAATGTTGAAATTGAAGTTGCCGCCGTGAACAATGTCAAGACCGCTTACTGCATTTACAACAGCACCGTCATCTGCAGTAAGAGTTACATGATATGTGTTCAGGTTAACATTGCCTACTCTAACAATTATATCAGCAGTAATATTTTCAATTCTGTAAACACCATTGCTGTCAGCAGAAATCGGCTCACCGTTAATCTCTACAGTAGGCTTTGAATTACTGTAGCTCTCATCAAGTGCAAGCTTAAATTCAAAGCTTGCTCCATATGCTACTGAGCTGTTCTGTAACGGGCTGCCGTCTGCATCAGTGAAGGTACAGCCGTCTGCACCATAAAGCTTTACTGCATACTGCTTTGATTCAGCAGCACCGATTGTTACAGCAACATTGCTCTTTACACCAAGAAGTGTGTATCCGCCGTTGCCGTCATTATCAAACTGAGCACCCTCTATTTTTACCTCAGGAGCATTATAGCCTGCCATCGGTCTTACATAGAAAGTATAATTACTGTTGTAGGTTACAACAGCCTCACCATTTTCAATGCCTGCACCTGTTACTGTGTATCCATCAGCAGCAGTAAGACCTGAAACACTGAATGTCTTTTCCAAAACATCTGTAACTCTGATTGTAGTATCAGCAGTTACATTACTGAGAATATAGCCATTCGTAACATCCGGGTCTTTAGCGATATCACCATTTGTAGCTGTTACTTTAGCATTAGCAATATCATATCTTTCGCTTGCTTCAACGGTAAACTTAAATACGCCGCCTTCAGCAACTGTTAAGTTATCATAACCGCCAAAAGTATAAACAGCACCGTCAGGACGAAGCAGTGTTACATTGAACGGTTTTTTAGCACCGGCATCAATTGTAATTGTATTGCTGTCTGAAGTAATCTGAGGCGTAACATACTCGTTGCTGCCGCTTGAAGTAAGCACGGTATCGTTAAACTTAACAACAGGAGTCTGATAGCCTTCAGCCGGAATTACTCTGAATGTAAATCTGCTGCCGTATGTTACGTCAACCTTACCGTCATTTATACTGTCGCTTATTACTGTATAAGCTTCATTATTATTCTGAACTACATTAATCTGATATCTGGTTCTTTCAACACCTCTTACCTCAACACTTGCATTGGCAGTGATGTCTGAAATGGTAAACACGCCGTCTACCGCATCAATTCTTGTAGTATTATTTAATATTACATAAGCACCTGATGCATTGTAACCATCAACAGGCTTAATCCTGAAAGAAACAGTTCCTCCGTGAGAAACAGTTACTTTTGAACCAAGAGCTTCATCTGTATCTACATTAACATAGTCAAAGGTCTTATCAGCACCTGAAGCATTGTTAAGACTTACATCATATGTTTTCTGTGAAGCAGAGCCTGTAATTTTGATTGTTGTTGCACCCTGCACTGCAAAGGCATATGTATTACCCGAAATGATAGGCTCAACGATTTCTCCGCCTGAGGTTATTACAACCTGTGGTGCATCGTAGCCGGCCTTCGGAGCAAGGGTGAACTGATAGCTGTCGCCTAAATCAGCACTGTCTTTTCCCTTGATAATACTATATGTATTTGAATTTTCTTCATCATATTTAATCTGATATTTTGTTGCTACATTAATCTCTGTAGCAGAGCCTACGGTAAATGAATAAACATCACCGGTCTTATTAATTCTGGTTCCGTTATCAGCAGTAACAGAATCAATCACATAACCCTCTGCAGGATTAACCTTAAAGCTTACAACCTGACCTGCTTTTGCCTGAATAACATCACTTACAGGGTCTTTTGCTACGCTGTCAACAGTAATATCACTGTAGGCAAAGCCGTCACCTGAATTAAATGTAACATCATTATCGGGCTTTTCAGGATTTTTAAGCTCTACAACAACATCACCGGTTGCTCTGGAAAGAGTAACTGTCACTCTGCTGTCAGTTCCTTTAAGTGCAACTCTTGTTACAGCACCATTTGTGGCACTTGCAATAACCAAACCGCTCTCTGCAGGTGTTGCAAGGAAGTTAAACATAGATGTACTTGCAAAGTTTTCTGTCGGTTCACCGGCACTATCACAAGCTGTTATAACATAACTGTTTTCTTCCGCTCCAAAATCAACCAATACAGATTTTGTGGAAGATACGGGAACAGGCTCTGCACTATATGCGTAATCTTCAAAAGTAAAATCACCATTATAGTCAAATAACTCCATCCCATCTTCGTATTTTACCGTTACTTGAGTAACGTCTGATGCCGCACCATATGCATAAGGCATTGAAACCGACATCACAAGGGTCATCGCACAGATAAACGCCATTATCTTTTTAAATAATGAGCTTTGTTTAATTTTCTTTTCCATACTCCTTTTCTCATTCCTCCTTCAATAAAGAAATATAGTTTTAAAATTAAATTTGCTGTAAAAAGCAGTAATAGAAAAAACTGAACTAAATTGTCTTACATTACCGCTATTCCAACACCACAGCAATTATAAATATTTTTATTAAAAATTTCAATACTTTTTTTGTCAAAATCACAATTTGTGAAACTGCTGAGTTTTTAAA